>JACCYX010000310.1 GCA_013696265.1 Chloroflexia bacterium | reverse complement strand
GAGCATGCCCTTGTGGCCAATGGAGACGCCGCCGGTGGAAGTGTTGGCCCACGAGTGACCCGGCACGCCGAGCGCAAAGCAAGTGGTTCGGAACTGCGCCGTCGGGGTGATCCAGGAGACATCGGCTACATCGGTCGAGCCGGACCCCACCTCGCCCGCGTCACGCATGGGCCAGACCTCGGCCGAGAGGCCGTCATTGACGATCGAGGCCGGCAGATGGCGTTTCGTCAGCAAGCCAGACCGGAGTTCTTCGGGATACTGGCCAGCAACCTCCCGGCCAAAGGCATACTCCTCATCGGTGAACGCGATCGGGCCCAACCCCTCCAGCACCTTCGCCATCCGCCGGGAGACCACCCGGTTCGGCAGCATGTTGTAGGCGCCGGAAACGAAGTTCTCCTCCCAGGTGGTGCCGGTCATCAGGGCGGCGCCCTCGGCGATCTTGCGCACCCGCGCCGTCAACTCCTCGACCTGGTAGCGTTCCGGGGCGCGGATGAAATACCAGACCTCGCAATCGTCCGGCACGACGTTCGGCGCGCCGCCGCCTTTGGTGATCACGTAGTGGATGCGGGCCTTCTCGATCATGTGCTCGCGCATGTAGTTGACGCCAACACTCATCAATTCCACCGCGTCCAGCGCCGAGCGGCCGGTTTCCGGGTTGGCGGCGGCGTGGGCGGTGCGGCCCTTGAATCGGAACTTGATGTTGTTCACGGCGAGCGAACTCGACGCCCAGACCGTGGTGTCGATGCCGGGATGCCAGGTGATCGCGAGGTCCAGATCGTAAAACGCCCCGGCCCGCGCCATGAAGACCTTGCCTTCGCAGGTTTCCTCGGCCGGGCAGCCGTAGTAGCGGACGGTGCCCGCCGTGCTGGTGTGTTCCAGCCAGGCCTTGGTGACGCTGGCGGCGGCCAGCGCCGCCGTGCCCAGCAGGTTGTGGCCGCAACCATGTCCCGGACCGTCGGTCACGATCGGGGATTGCCCGGCTTGCCGCTGCTGCGAGAGCCCCGGCAGCGCGTCGTACTCGCCCAGAAACCCGATCACCGGACCACCGTCGCCCGAGGACCATTCGGCCATGAAGGCGGTCGGCAGATCGCCGACGTTGTTGGTGATCGCGAACCCGTCCTGGGCGAGATCGTCGGCTTGCAGCTTGTAGGCCGCGTATTCGGCCAGGGCCAGTTCCGGGGTGTCCCAGATCTGGTCGGCGATCCCGATGAAACGGCCCTGCCGTTCTTCCAGCCACTCCGTGATTTCCACCTGCGTCGTGTTCATTGCCGCCCCCATGCCGCCGTTCTCCCTGATTGTCCGGTTTCCGGTCCGCGCGGGATGCGCACCAGGTGACAGCTTCCCCGACTTCGGGTTTGAGGACAAGAGGCCGATCGAGGCGTGTACAGGCTGGACAGCAGGCTTTAAGGTAATGGTGCAACCGGTCTTTGCTGACCTTTAAGGTAATGGTGCAACCGGTATTTGCTGACCTTTTCGGAGACAGGAGAACGCACATGTCTTCCATGAACCTCCGTCCAGGACGATCGCTCGCCGTGGTCGGGACGATCGCGCTCCTCATCTTTCCCGGCGTGTCAGTCGCCCAATCGACGCCGGTCGCGGCGCCGGAGGCGAACCTGGGCGCCGCCAACGTCGAGTTCTACGTCGACCCCAACTCCAACGCGCACGCCCAGGCCGCCGAGTGGCGTGAAACGCGGCCGGAGGATGCCGACGCGATCATGAAGATCGCCGGCCACGCCCAGGCTGACTGGTTCGGCGACTGGACCGCCGATCCCCGCACCGAAATTGGCGACCGCGTCACGCAGGTGGTCGAGGCCGGGGCCCTGCCGGTGATGGTGGTCTACAACATCCCCTATCGCGATTGCGGTCTCTACTCCGCCGGGGGCGCCAACGATCCCGAGGTCTATCGCACCTGGATCGAAGCGGCGGCGGAAGGTATCGGCGACCGGCCGGCGGTGGTCGTGCTCGAACCAGATGCCCTGGCCAGCACGGACTGCCTGTCGCCGGAGCAGACCACCGAGCGGTACGAACTCCTCGGCTTCGCCGTCGACACGCTCGAAGCCCAACCCGCGATCGATGTCTACATCGATGCCGGAAACGCCTCCTGGCACCCGCCCGAGGAGGCCGCCCGTCGCCTGGACCTGGCCGGGATCGGCCGGGCCACCGGGTTCGCCCTCAACGTGTCGAACTACTACACCACCGGCGATTCGACCGACTATGGCCTGGCGATCTCGGACGCGATCGGGGCGGACGGCGGCACGCGCTTCGTGATCGACACCAGCCGCAACGGAAACGGCGCCTGGGAGTCGGACGACCCGGAGGCGTGGTGCAACCCACCGGGCCGGGCGCTCGGCGAGCCGCCCACCGTCGAGACGGCGGATCCCCTCGTCGATGCCTGGCTGTGGATCAAGCGCCCCGGCGAATCAGACGGCGAGTGCCGGGGCGCCCCCGCCGCGGGTGTCTGGTACCCGGAATACGCGCTGGAACTGGCCCAAAACGCGGCTTGGGACTGAACGACCATCGCAAGGACGTTTTGTCATTCCGACGAAGGAGGAATCCCTGCGCGAAGCGCGTCCGCCGAAGGCGGTGCCTAACCCACGCCGTCCATTCGCCAGGGTTGGGAAGTCGGCCTGCGGCCGAAGCGCTTCGCGCAGGGATGTCTCGCAAGCTCGACATGACAGGAAAGGTGTGCCGGAGGACTACGGCTTGCGGGGCTGGACGTGCGGCGGGATCGGGCACTGGTAGGGCCGGCCTTTGGTCGATTCCGCGAACTCGTCCTTCGCGCGTTGCAACAGGGCCGGTTCGAGCACGAGATCGGCGGCGGTGAGCGCCATTGCCTTGGCGGCGTGGAGCATGCCCTTGTGCCCGATCGACATCGCCCCGGTGGCGGTCACGGCCCAACTGTGCCCCGGTATCCCCAGCGCCCAGGTCGTCGTCGTGATCTGCGAAGTCGGCGTAATCCAGGAGACATCCGAGACATCGGTCGAGCCCGGCAGCACCTTGTCCGCGTCCCGGATCGGCCAGACCTCACCGTTCAGCCCCTGGTCGACGATCTCGCGCGGCAGGTTCTCGGCCTCGAGCATGGAAGCCCGCAGGTCTTCCGGGAAGGCATCGGCAATCGTCTTGCCGTAGGCCTTCTCCTCCTCGGTGAACTCCATCGGACCGAGTTCTTCCAGGATCGCCATCATCCGCTCGCTGATCACGGTGTTGGAGAGCATGTTGTAGGCGCCGGAAATGAAGTTTTCCTCGAGCGTCGTCTCCGTCATCAGCGCGGCGCCCTTCGCCACGTTCCGAACGCGCTCGGTGAGTTCCTCGACCTGATGCCGTTCGGGCGAGCGGATGAAGTACCAGACCTCGCAATCGTCGGGCACCACGTTCGGCGCGCCACCGCCGCGGGTGATCACGTAGTGGATCCGGGCGGCGTCGATCACGTGCTCGCGGAGGTAGTTGACGCCAACACTCATCAACTCGACCGCGTCGAGCGCCGAACGCCCCGTTTCCGGGTTGGCGGCGGCGTGCGCGGTGCGGCCCTTGAACCGGAATTTGATGTTGTTGACCGCCAGGCTGCTGCCGGCCCAGACCGTATTGGTCGATCCCGGGTGCCAGGTGATGGCCAGGTCGAGATCGTCGAACGCCCCGGCGCGGGCCATAAAAACCTTGCCTTCGCAGGTCTCTTCGGCCGGGCAGCCGTAGTAGCGGACAGTCGCCGGCGTGCCGGAATGTTCCAGCCACGCTTTCAGCACACTTGCCGAAGCCAGCGCCGCCGTGCCGAGCAGGTTGTGGCCGCAGCCGTGCCCTGGACCGTCGGCCGCAATCGGCTCCTGGGCGTCCTGGTTCTTCTGGGAGAGCCCTGGCAGCGCGTCGTACTCGCCGAGAAAACCGACGATTGGACCGCCGGAACCGGACGACCACTCGGCCATGAACGCGGTCGGCAAGTCACCGATGTTGCGGGTGATCGCAAACCCGTCCCGGGCGAGGTCATCGGCCTGCAACTCGCAGGCCTTGTATTCGGCCAGGGCCAGTTCCGGGGTGTTCCAGATCTCGTCGGCGATCCCGATGAAGCGGCCCTGCCGCTCCTCCAGCCACTCGACTACCTCAGCGTGTGTGGACATGCGCACTCCATGTATACGATCCGACCCCAACGATCGGCACTTCTCCGAATCCGCGAAAGGAGCATGACCGCGGGGAAACGGGCGATACGCTCACGCGCTTCGCCCGTTCCTCACCGTCAAGTCCCGGAGCCTATTACCCGTCGATCGCGATCTTGCCGGGGCCGGCGATCGCCAGCGCCGCCGTGCCGCCAATCAGCGCGATATTGTACTCGTAGCCGCCGAACAGCCCTTCGCTGGCGTGGACCTTGTTGATCGCCACCGCCTGGGAAAACGCCAGCGCCAGCGCCATCGGGCGGGTCACGAAGCCGAAGATCAAGGCGAGCCCACCGGCGAACTCGACCAGGGCCAGCGACCAGCCCGCCGCCTTGGCGTTCGGCAGTCCCAGCGATTCCATCATGCCGGTGGTGGCGCCGATGCCGCCCTGCTCGACCTGTTCCACGAAGCCCTCGCCCAGCGTGGATTTGGTGACATCCGCAAGGTGCTTGCTTTCACCCTGGCCACCGAACAGCTTGGGATAGCCATGAGCCACGAAGAGACCGCCCAGCACCAGCCGCAACACCAACAATCCAAGACTCTTCATCCGGTCGTTCTCCTTTACGTCGCCTGGCGCTCGACGGTCGAGGCTGTCCGCCGAGCGATTCGGTTCCTGAATCCTACGGCATCCCGCGCGCCGCGGCATGGCTCATTCGGAAGATGCCGGCGCGAGAACGAGGCGCCCCTGCCGCGGGGTGAGTGCGTGCGTTACAATCTGCCCGGAACTGTACGGACACTCTCGCGCCAAGGCCACGCCAGGCCCGCGGCCGATTTCCGGACCACTATTTCGGCCACCGCCATCGACTCGCATGCCGGGTCGACAGGAAGGATACGTTTCGTGACCCAGGGTGTCTCCAGAATGCCGCAACCGGGAACGTTTCGCCGGCGACTGGCCGGCGCCGTCGCCGCCGCCTGCCTGACCGGGGGAATTGTCCTCGGATTTCCGGGTCAGGGCCTGTCCCAGGCCGACGGCACTGGCGCCGCGACCCCGACCGATTGCCGGATTGTGAACGCGGTCGCCGAGCCCGTGGTTGCCGCCAGCCCGGCCGCCAGCCCAAGCGCCACACCGGTGGCCTCGCCCGTCACCCCCGATCTGGCCACCCCGGTCGCCTCGCCGGTGGCGGAGGCGGAGGCGGAGCCAGCCGACCCCAACGCGCCCCTGCTCGATGAGCTGACGGTCACCTCCGCGGCGCTGCTGGCCTGCCTCAACGAGCGCAACTTCGAACTTTACGCCCAGCTCACCAGCGATGCCTTCCGCGGCCAACTCTTTGGCAGCGGGCAGCCGCTGCCGGCCGACGAGTTCGCCGTACTCGCCGAATCGTTTGCCGACACCGAGAACCGGATCGTCGAGGTCGTCGCCTACGAGCGGATCGACGAGGTCACCGCCAGCGTGGACGTGACCTACGTCAGCGCGTTCCAGCAGCGCACCGGCATCTGGACCTTCGCGAAGGAAAACGTGGATGGGCTGGACGTCTGGGTGCTCCAGGGCGAGGAACTGATCCCATCCAACATCCCGGAAGGCGCGGCGACGATCGATGTCACCTTCGAAAACAACGGCTACCAGCTCGATCCGGCGTCGGCCGCGAGTACCGATGTCATCCTGAACCTCTCGAACCCGACCGACGACGATCACGAGGCGCTGGTCCTTCGCTTCGAGGACGGCGTCACTACCGACGCCCTGCTCCAGAGCACGAGTGCCTCGCTCCCGGAGGGCGTCAGCCTGATCGGACAGGCAACGATCCTGGCGGGTGGCGAGGGCACGATGCTGCTGACCGGCCTCGCGCCGGGTGAGTACACGATCGTCGACCTTTTCCCCGACGAGGATGGGCTTCCTTACCTCAGCTCGGGCATGATCGCCACGTTCACGGTGACCGATTAGTCCGGACCGCCGCACGCCCCCGTTTCCGTAGCGGGCGATGCACATTCTTGTAGGGGCGGGACCGCCATCGACCGGGAACGACCGCTCACCCGCGCGGATCTGGTCGATGGTCTGTCCGCCCGGTGGGTCGCGACGGGTGAGCGATTTGCCGCCATCCGCTCGACATACCGTCGATCGTCTGGACCTGGCAACGGGCGGACAGACCTGGATGCGGGCTGGCCAGATCCGGTATGCGATCGGCCGTCCGCCCCTACGATTTTCCGCAATGTGCATCGCCCATTACATACCATAATACGCCGATGTTGTGCATCCTGCCCCATTCGCGACATGGAGACCCCACCTGGCGATTGCATCTTCCCTCTCCCGCCGACACGCGAACCGAACGGCCTACCCGGCCACCGGCCGTATCGGATGACCCATTGGGACGCCTCGAAATGGATCGTCCAGCCATCGGTCATGTGCGAAATGACCAACGCCGGAACGACCTCTTCGGGAATTGCCCACCGGGTGAGGTTGACCGCGGGGCACCCGACGATGCAGACTTAGCCCGTTCGTCAAGACATACGCTTGCGGGGCGACGCCCCGGAAGCCGGGACAACGGCATCCGTTTTTCAGTGGCTTTTGTTGGTGAGCGGCCACGAGGTTGTTCGCCCAAAGGAGGGCATAATGTCATTTGGCACCCGTTTCCGGCGCACAACGGAAACGACCCCGTCGCTCAAGACCACCGTCGGTGCGGCGCTCGTTGGCGCGGCATTGCTCGGCGGCAGCCTCGGCTTGGCCGGCGCGCAGGATGCAAGTCCCGAAGCCAGCCCTGAGGCATCCCCGATGGCGAGCCCGGTCGCCATGATCGACTGGATCGATCAGGTGACGATGGAAACGGAGACGGAAATCGAAGGCGACCGGGCATCGGTCGGCGTGGTGCTGGGCGAAGAGCCCGTGATCAACGTCGCGGAGATCGAAATCCGGCCCTACATCATCCTGCAGACCGACAACCAGACCGAAATGGCCCAGAACGTGGCGGTCTTCGCCGTGGGCGAAGAGTTCGACGTCACCACCTTCACCTTCCCGGGGAGCGAAGCTGATTTGCCGGAAGGTGTCACACCAGTCGGTGCCTATCAGGTTGCCCCGGGCGAACAGTACGCGGCGGTCTTCACTGACCTGACCGAGGGGAGTTACGTGGTCGCCACCGATGGTGGAATGACCATCCCGTTCGCCGTCATCCCGCTTGTCGATCTCGAAGTGCCGGACCTGTTCGCCACGCCGGACAGCACCCCGGAGTCTTAACCCACGCATCGATCGTCCGGTTCCTTGGGGGGAATCGGACGATCCGTTCTTTCCCTCATCCCTTTCGCCTCAGGCGCGGTGCCGCGTTTGCGGGGTTTTCTACGAGCAGTCGAAACGAGTTCTGGAGGTTCTACACATGGCTCAAGGTCCAATTTCCCGTCTGTGCGCCCAGCTGACGGAGGGCAGCATTTCACGCCGGCAGTTTCTTGAACGCGCCGGAGCCACCGGGATCGGCGCCGGCATGGCGCTCTTCCTCGCCAATGCCAACGCCGTGATCGCCTCGGGCGGCTCGAAGAATGGCTACGCCTTCTATCCCAGCCAGGATGCCGCCGCCAGCCCACCCGCCGTCGGCATGGAAGGCCGGACCCGCGGCGAAGGCGGTGAACTCCGCATCCTGCAGTGGCAGGCCGCGACAACGGCCAACTGCCACCAATCCGTGGGCACGAAGGACTTTCTCGTCTCGTCCACGGTCCAGGAACCATTGCTGCACTATCTGCCCGACGGTTCGATCATTCCCAACCTCGTCACCGAGGTTCCGTCGGTCGAGAACGGCATGCTGGCTGAAGACCTCAGCAGCGTCACCTTTGCCCTGCAGGAAGGCATCCTCTGGAGCGACGGCACGCCGCTGACCTCCCGTGACATCCAGTTCACCTGGCAATGGGTGGCCGCGGCGGACAATGCGAACGCATCCGTCAATTTCGACG
>JACCYX010000252.1 GCA_013696265.1 Chloroflexia bacterium | reverse complement strand
GGCCTATCAGCGTAAAAACCTGCGGTAGTCGGGGCCCAATGGAGTTGCCAGACGTGGGAATCCCGCGCGGCATCGCGTAGAATTGCCCGGTCAGGCCGGTTCTCGTTCACCGGTCAGATTGGGTGCGCCTCGCACGCGGCCACGGGTCAGTGCCGGTGGTCGATGATCGCGAGCATGACGGGCAACCGGCAGACGCCGCCCAGTTCCAGTCGATGAGGCGACAGCGCTCGTCGGCCGCGGCCGATCCTCACCGATCGGCTCGTGGTTCCTGATCCCGGAAGGCGAAGGTTCGTCACGCCGGAGGAGATGCGATTTCGGGCCGCTGGTTCAGGCAATCAGCCGGCTTTAACGGGTCGCAAGGAACGTCTTGAAGCGAGTGAGTCAACACAGGAGTACGTTTCCGTGAATTTCACCGGACCAAAGGTGAAGAAATCCCGGGCCCTCGGCATCGCGTTGACGCCCAAAGCCCAGAAGTACATGAAGAACCGGCCGTACCCTCCCGGACAGCACGGTCAGCGTCGTCGCCGTCGTCCGTCTGACTACGGCGTCCAGTTGCTCGAGAAGCAGCGGTTGCGCTTCCAGTACAACGTCAGCGAGAGTCAGCTTTCCAAAGCCTACAAGATGGCTGCCCGGATGCCGGGCTCGACGGGAGACAACCTTGTCCAGTTGCTCGAAAGCCGGATGGATTGTCTCGTGTTGCGCGCCGGCCTGGCGCCGACGATCTACGCCGCCCGGCAGTACGTGACCCACGGCCACTTCCGCCTCAACGGCAAGAAGGCGACCATTCCGTCCCAGCGTCTCAAGCCGGGTGACATCATCACCGTCCGTGACAAGAGCCGCCAGAGCCCGATCTTCAACGAACTCAAGGCGAGCGGTTCGGTCGCGCCGTACATGACGGTCGACGAAGCCAACTATTCGGCGAAGTTCGATTACCTCCCGCCGCGCGAGGAAGTGCCGATCATCTGCGCCGAGCACCTCGTGGTGGAATTCTACTCGCGGTAATCCTCCGCGATGTCGTCCGCACCATGCAAAACACCCGGGAGCGATTTGCTCCCGGGTGTTTTCGTTACCGGATCGGTTCCGACTGGTCGGGGTGAGAGGACTCGAACCTCCGACCTCAGCGTCCCAAACGCCGCGCGCTACCAGGCTGCGCCACACCCCGAAATCCGGCGGTCAAACCTGGACCACCGGCGGCGAGTATAGCCTGACGGCCCTTGCCGCGACAACGCGGCGCTAAATGCTCGAGCGGATAGCCGAATGATGTCTCCAAGGTCCGACTCCGTCGGACGCGCTATCGCTTCGCTGCGCGCAGGGATACCGCTGCGCTGCCTCGCAAGCTCGGAATGACGGTTGAAAGGGGGCGCATCCGTGGGTCAGGTAGCGCGAACGCTTCACGGCGTGACGACGCGGTAGACGATGGAGTCGCCAGAGGTGAAGGCCACTTCGAGATTTTGGCCGACGAGCGGTTCGAACGCGGAGATCCCGCCGCTGTTGTTGGTGGATTGGCACGCGCCGGAAGGATAGAATCGCTCCAGTTCGCCGACGACCACGTACTCGACGCGGTACCGTTCGAGGATCGCCAGCTTTTCGTCAGGATTGGTTGAGGTGTAGAGCGTGCGAAGATCCGCCTCCCGTAGCTGGAGATCGGTCCAGCCACGCTGCTGCGATTCGTGCCAGGTCCAGCCGACGATTACCGGCAACCCGGTGTGGATCGATATGCGCGTCCCTCCACATCGGTAGATGCCGATGCTGGCTTCGGCGATCACCGGCGAGCCAGGGACCTCGCTGTTGAACCACTCGATGATGTCCCGGTCCTCATCGTAGGAATACACGATTCCACCCAAACCCTGCTCGGGAATCTGACCATATCCCATCCAGTCCAGGGCGTTCAGTGTCCACGATTCGCCAGGCTGGGCGAACTCCTGGCCCAGCCTGACGCCGGTCGCCGCGACTGGGTACATGAGCGAAGCGAAGATGACCGCGATCGATACATACATCCCGAACTGAGCCCACTGGCGGGGGAGGGGAGTCGGGTCCGCCAAGCTGGCCTGTTCGATCGATCCCTCTACAACTGGCGAGCGACGGGATCGCCTGACGACAGTCGGATTGGCGACGATGCCCGGAGGTGGAGCCACCGTCCAGCGCGGTCGCCGGTCGTCGTTCTGGCCCGTTGCGGCCTGGACCATCCAGGCCACGAGGGCCGCGCAGGCGAGGCCGAGCAGGATCCAGATCGCGTTGTAGAATTTGAAGAAGGTGTTCATGCGATACGAGGGTTCGCCCGTGAGGCCATCGACCAGGTAGACCAGCTCGACCCCGGCGCCGACGAACATGGCCGCCGCGATCAGCGCGACGATGAACCGCTCCGTGACCGGCCGCATCTTCAGCCAGATCACCGCCGCCACCGCGCCGAAGCCCAGGAAAAGGGCGAAGCTCGCCCTGTCCACGGCGAGGCCCCAGACCACTGCGGACCACGACACCAGAAGCAAGGCTGGCATTCCCCATGACGGAATCCCGAAATCCCGCCGCGTCTTGGTCGCCAGGTAGACACTCAACATCAGCCAACTGACGGCGACGATGACGGTCAGGTTGTCGAGGACTTCGATCAGGTCCGGCGAGCGGTCAGCGACGAGCCAGCGCACCACCAACACCGTGCCCAGAAGCGTCGCGAAAATCCTTGGGCGGCAAATCTCGGGTGGATTTGTCCAGAGGCGGGACATCATGAAGGAGAGTCCGAAGGCGACGATCAGGACGAACGCGCCAAGATGGCCTTCGACCAGGACCAGCGGGCTCACGGTCCGCGTTTCGGCGATTTCACCGTAGAGGGCGACATAATTCCGCGAGAATGGCAAGACGAGAAGATAGGCCACAATACCGACCGCCGCTGTTCCGGCGGCGGCGGTCATCAATCTCGTCAGCAGCGGCCGGATGGCGCGGGTGGCCAACAGCATCGTCACACCGGCCAGTGCCGCGTAGGTGGGCACGTCCCAGGCGTTCGTGATGAAGAGTGAACCCAGCGCGAGGGCCTGGAGCCCAAGCGTGAGCCAGAACGTTGCGGTGACAGTCGGGAACGCGCGGGGTCGGAAGGCGGACATCACGATACCCCGGGCATCCTGGAGCAGGGCGAAGCAGAGTCCAATGACCAGCACGGTGATCGGCAGCGCCACGACGTGGGCGTGGAGATCGGCGTAGGTGCCGGTGAAGTAGGGGAACTCGTGGATCGTGAACGGGATGATCCGCGTCGGTTCCCAGAACCAGTAGAAGTAGTCAGAGAGCAGCGGCGCGGCCTCGGTGAGCGAGGCAAACATCCGGGCCATGACCACCAGGTTGCCCGAGAAGCTGACCAGGATCACGCCGACCAGCCCGCCCAGCCGCGATAGGGGAGGGGATTTGGTGAGTGCTCCGGTCAGGGCGGACGCCACGCTGAAGGCACCGGCCGCCAGCAGCGCCATCATCGTCGGTTGGGCGAGGTTGAAGGCGATCTCGCTCGGGATGCCAGTCAGCTTCATCATGAAGGCGACGAGGTACATGCCGTAGTAGTAGTAGTTCAGGAGCCCGTCGGCGTACCACGGATCGTACGGAGGGAAATGGGCGCTCCGGAGAATCGCGTTGATGTGCGCGAACTCCATTGGCTTCTCGCCGCCCCAGAACGGATGGTAGGAGTCATGGTTGACGAGCCGGTAGACCAGGAAGAGTCCGAAGACGCCCCAGAACACACCCTCCGACAGCAGGATCGAACGGTTCCGGTACCAGGGTTCGCGTAACGATTCTTCCGTGCCGCGCCACCTCCCGATCAGGTAGGCGCTGATTCCCGCCGCGATGATGGCAATCGCGCACCAGACCGCGCGGAAGGCGATAAGTTCCAGGCTGGCCAGGAACCAGACCATGTAGCCCGAGACGAGAAGCGTGACCAGCCGTCCGAAACCCCAGCCATGGTCCGGGAACCTGGCGAAGACCCGTCGCACCACGGGCCACATCGCCATTTGCAGGACGATGAGCAGGAGCAGCCAGACCAGCAGCGCCGCCCATGAATCGCTTGTCAGCGCGGCGCTCCAGCGCGCATCATCGACAACCGGCAGCGTGCCGACCGGCTGGTCCAGCGATGTTGGGCCTTGCGTGTAGCCGTCAGTGCCATCGACCTGGAACCACGACCTGTTGGATAGCTGCATTCACCTGATTCCCGCATAGTGCTCATGACCGATCGTCGCAAGCCATTGTGACTGAAACCGCCACATCATTCACGCCGTTGCCAGTTCAACGAACGGGGAGAGCCACATGGGTCGTCGGATCGTTTACATGGGAACGCCGGAATTCGCGTGTCCCGCGTTGAAAATGCTAGCCGATCAGTCCGACGTGGAGATCGGCCTGGTCGTGACGCAACCGGATCGCGCGGCTGGACGCGGACGCAAGATGCAGGCGCCGCCGGTCAAGCAACTTGCCGAATCGCTCCTACTGCCGGTTTACCAAACCGCGTCCCTGCGAACGAAGGAGCAGCGGCAGCCACTACTGAACCTTCAACCGGACCTGATCGTGGTCGCGGCGTTCGGCCTCATACTCGGCACGTCGATCCTCGAACTGCCGCCGAGAGGGTGCGTCAACCTGCACGCGTCGATCCTGCCCTGGTATCGCGGCGCCAGCCCGATTTCGGCGTCAATCCTCAATGGCGACCAGGAAACGGGCGTCACCCTGATGCGAATGGAACGTGGCCTGGATACCGGCCCGATGCTCGACACTGTGCGCCTCGACATCGCTGGCGACGACACGACCGCCTCGCTCACCGAGCGGCTCTCGCTCCTGGCCGGCGAGTTGCTGGTAAAGAACCTGGATGGCCTGTTGACGGGGTCTCTGCCTGCCGTGGAGCAACCGCCAGGCGCGTCCGTGACCCGGCCGCTGGTCAAAACCGACGGCTGGATCGACTGGGCGCGTCCGGCCAGCGAGGTCGAGCGGCACGTCCGCGCCATGTGGTCATGGCCACGGGCGTGGACCACGCTGCCGGACGGCTCACCGTTCCAGATTCACCAGGCTCGTGCTGATGTCGAGAGCGGTCCGGCCGTGCCGGGCACGATGGCGGTCTACGACAAGGCGCTGGTTGTTCGCTGCGGCGACGGATGGATTCGCGTCGAACGCGGTCAACTGGCCGGCGGCAAGCCGCTTACGGGGTCCCAACTGGCCTCAACGACCCAGTTCGCTGGTAGCGCCATCCTGGGCGGCGAGGTGAGCCCCGACGTGTACGGACCGATGGTCTGGGCCGTCTCGGAGTAGCGGGTGGGGCGGGTGCGCGGTCGGACCAGCTCTCAGTTCGCGGCGGGAGTTGCCGCACCCATGACGCCAATCTGTGTCAGGAACGAGAGGTTGTCGTAGTACAGCGTCTCCCGGACGATTTCACCATCCTCCAGCTCCATCACACTGACTCCGCGCAGTTCCACCGTCTGCCCTTCGCCGGCTGGCGCGCCGGGGAACTGCCCGGTGTAGGCGCCCCAGTAGACCCACTCCCTCACGAGCCGGTCATCGGCCCCGGTGACACTTACGACCGACACGTCGAGGTCAGGCAACCCGGCAACATTGTCGCCGATCCATCTGGCGATCTCATCTCGGCCGGTGAACGTGTTGCCTTCGTAGACCGCCTGTGTCACCACCGCGTCCTCCGCGTAGTACCCGGCGACCTCCTGGCCATCGTGAGCGTTGAGCGCCGCCACGTACCCGTCCAGCAGTTCCACCGTGCCCGTCTCCTGGTCCTTGATGGCTGGGGTGCTTTCCTGCGCGCCAGTCACCCCTGACAATGTTCCAACCATCCCGGCCATCGCCAGGATCAACCCAACCAGGATCGGAACCCGTACTGATCGCATGCGAACCTCCCGTGCTGCTCCTCGTGACCGCGAATGAATCCCGAATCATGTGTGGGCGACGGCCCGTCACACATTCACCCATTGAATCATTATCAATCGACCGGGCGGTGATCGAACAGGTGCGATTCAGTGAAGAGGCGAGCGGCTCGGCAACGTCGTCATTGCGCTTTGCGGATAAGCTACGTTGTCCGCATAGTATGGCCACCTTCGGCATGAACCGGGGGAGTAGCCGTGGAGACATGCCCGGCGTTCCGCGGTAGGATCGTATCGGACCGGTCGCTTGTCGACCTCGTCGCCAAGAGGGCGAATCCCGCTCCATACACACAAGCAACAAGCGCGGCCACGGCGTCGCTCGCAGCGGAGAACGAATCCATGACTGATGTGCAGCTTCGAGTCGGCGTCATTGGACTCGGCAAGATGGGCCAGCCGATCACGCGCAATCTGCTCAAGAACGGCTTCGCCGTCGTCGTCCACAATCGGTCGTCGGCGTCCACGGAGAAACTCGTCGGCGAGGGCGCGACTGACGGCGGCAGCCCAAACGGCGTCGCTGGTCAGGCCGACGTCATTGTCACCAGCCTGCCGGACCCCGCCGCCGTGCGGACGGTTTACCTCGACCAGGATGGCCTGGTCGACTCGGCAAGCTCCGGTCAGCTCTACATCGACACGAGCACCGTCGATCCCGGCTTGAGCCGGGAGCTTGCCGCGAAGCTGGGCGCCAAGGGCGCGGCATTCCTGGACGCCCCGGTCAGCGGCGGCGTGGCAGGGGCCGAGGCCGGGTCGCTCACGATCATGGTCGGCGGCGATCCCGATGCGTTCGAGAAGGCGACGCCGGTACTCGAGGCGATCGGTCAGAAACTCCACCTGGTCGGCCCGAGCGGTTCCGGCACCGTGATCAAGCTGGCGAACCAGCTCCTGGTCGGGATCAACATGGCGGCGGTCGCCGAGGCACTCGTGCTCGGCGTCAAGGCGGGCGCGGACCCGGCCAAAATGCTCGAGGTTCTGTCAACCAGCTTCGGCGGCAGCAAGATGCTCGACCGCGGCGTACCCCTGATCATCGACCGCAACTTCGCGGGTGGGACGCCGGTGGACTTGATCCGGAAGGACCTGGGTCTGATCGCCGACCTGGCAGAGCAGCTTGGCGTGCCGCTGGCGACCGGCAACCAGGCCCGAACCGTGTTCGATCGGGCCCACGACACCGATCACGGCACCGAAGACATGACCGCCGTCGTGTTGCCAATGGAACAGGACGCCGGCGTCGAAGTCGTTCGTGGCGCCACGGGACGTTAACTCGAACACCAGGACCGCGCGGGCGTCCATGGACCAGGTTCTCTACATCGGTGTCGCCGTCACGGCGGGGCTGATCAGCGCGACCCAGGTCGGGCTCATCGGCGTGATCACCCGTGAGCGAGGTCCGTTCGAGGCAACCTGGATTTCCATGCTCGCCTCCCTGGCGGGAATGGCATTGCTCCTGGGCGTGATGTCGGCCCTTGGGCACTCCCCCGACCTGACGACGCCATTTGGAGGGGTCTGGATTTATGTCGTGCTGGTGACCCTCATGGGCGGTTCGCTGGTGATCGCCGGTCAGGGGCTTCCCCACTACGCGCTGCTGACCGGGCTGACGTCGATTCCATATCTGCTGGCGGCGTCATGGACTGGCCCGAAAATCGGGATCGCGGTCTTCTTCGCCGCCGTCGTCACCGGCCAACTGGTGGGCTCAGTCGCGCTCGATCACGTCGGGGCGTTTGGCGCGACTCCCCGCCCGGTCGATCTGGTTCGGGGAGCCGGCATTGTGGC
>JACCYX010000213.1 GCA_013696265.1 Chloroflexia bacterium | reverse complement strand
ATTGAGGCCCGGCGCGGCGTCATCCTCAACATCGCCTCGGTCAACGGCATGTTCGGGATCGGTGAGGACGCCTACTCGGCGGCCAAGGCCGGTCTGCTGAACCTGACCCAGAACATGGCGATGCGCTGCGGCAAACATGGCATCAGGGTCAACGCGATTTCGCCGGGCACGATCCGCACCCCGATCTGGAACGAGCGGCTAGCTCTCGATCCTCATGTCTTCGACAGCCTGAACGCCTGGTACGCCCTGGGACGCGTCGGTGAGGTCGAGGATGTCGCCAACGCGGCGCTCTTCCTCTGTTCGAGCGAGGCAAGCTGGATCACCGGCGTCAACCTCCCCGTCGATGGCGGGCTGACGGCCGGTTCGGTGCGGATGATCGACGACCTGGGCGGCGGTTAGTCCTGGCCGCGAAGCTGTTTCCGCACGGCATCGTCTGGCCAGTCGCCAACGGCGGCACGGATGATGCGGGCGAGGTGGCGCGGACTGGAATAGTTCATGGCGTGAGGCGCTTTCGGAATAATCACGGCCCGCCCACAGGGAATGCGCGCCGCCAGGGACTTGACCCACTGCACCGGTGCGATCGGATCGCGTTCGCCCCCGACCACGATCACCGGAACTTTGATCTCCCCGAGCCGCGCCAGTTGCGGGTCGCGCATCGCAACTCGCAGCAACCGCAGTCCGCGTAGCGGACCGGTCCGCACCAGATCAGGCAACCAGATCTTCCAGAGTCCGACGTCCTCGCGCGGCATATCGATGATGCCGCGAATCATGACCCGGATCACGGACGATACGCTGGGGTCCATCGTCGGGGAGACGAGAATGAGCGAATGCGCCAGGTCGGGCCGTTCCGCGGCCAGCATCGTGAGCACCTGGCACCCAATCGAGTTGGAAACCAGCACGGCATCGCGCAACTGGTGCAAGTCCATCCAGCGCCCAAGTTCGCCGGCCAGCCGCTCGATGTCCCAGGCGGTCCCGTGGGTTTTGCTGCGGCCCGTGCCAGGCAGGTCGGGCACGTAAATGTGGAACTGGCCGTGGAGATGCTCGGCCACCGGCTGGAAGTACGCGCCGGAGACGACGACGCCATGCACCAGCACGACCGGTGGCCGCGTCGTTCCTGTCGTCCGGGCCATCCGCGCGAACCAGGTGGCCTCCCCGTCGTCGAGTACCTCATGGGCCCAGCGCGGATAGTGCCAGCCACGTTCGCGGCTGGGAGACCAGCGCCAGGTGCGCGGTTGCCTCACCATCGACCGGCCGCCGCCAGTGCCTTGTCGCACCAATCCCGGACCTCGGCGGTGAGCGCGGCGAGGGGAAGTTCCGCCCGGCCAACCCATTCCATGCCATCGACAAGCGCCGGGAACTGGTCCGGGCTCCCGGCTGGCCTCGCGAAATAGATCAGGTCGATGTGATCATGGTCGGCGGCGATGGATTCGAGCTGGATGCCCTCGGGCCGCACCAGCTGGACCGGCTGGCCGGGGTAATCGACATCGAGACCGCGTTCGCCCATCAATTCAATCTGGACACCTGTCTCCTCGAAAACCTCGCGGACGGCCGCCTCGTCGGGAAGTTCGTGCGGCTCGATGTGCCCACCGGGCGGGAGCCAGATGCCGAGCTTGGCGTGCGGATGGAGGATGACGTGATCCTGGTGGATCACGAACACGGCGACCGTGAAATCCCGCGATACCCGGCGGTCACTCATGCCTTTGGTTTGGATTCCGGATCGTTGCCATTGTCATCCGCGTTTGGCGGCGTGCGTTCGAGCCAGGCGGCGGCGGACGCCTCCTTCCAGGAAACTCGTCCGGTTGCCGGCGGGTCTTCCTCTGTCCCATCGGCGTTCCACCCGCTCCACCCGGACTCGTCGCCCCGGATCACGGTTCTTGAAACCTCGCTGGCGGGCGGTGGTTGGGTAGTGACGCGAAAGTCGACATCCTGCGCTTCGCCGCCGTGGGCGCCGTTCGGTCCCCAGTTGTAAACCGGGGGACCTTCCCGTTGCCGGCTGGGCGGCACGAGCAGCGCCTCATCGGGCGCGTCGCCGTTCCACTGGCGCATCGCCCACAAGATGCCGATCGCCACCGCGTGGATGAGGACGAGCACCGTCCAGGCCATGATCCACCTGCCGGCCCAGATGCTCTCCGGCGTCCGGATCAGGTTGATCAGCAGCATGGCGACGATGCCGGCGGCAAAGAGGCCAATGTGGGCATGGAGCATGCCGAAGCCGCTCGCCCAGCTGGCGAGGCCGCTTTGCGGGTTGTCGTCCCGGAAATTGTTCCTGGCCGCGTCGCGGTACCACTCCAGGGATTCGAAGGGCCGAACGGGTTGGTGTGCCATGTGTTTCCTGCCTGCACGGTGCGGGAGCCGCCGGATGCTGAACCAGAGTGTACGACAGGCGGCGGACGCGCCACGAGCCGATGCCTCCATGGTGCCAGCGGGATTCGCGAATGAGTGTGATTCGCCTTATGCAAAATGCTAGAATCTCTTAAGGGATGATCGCGATGTCGGCGGCGAAGCATTTTCAGGCCATTGCCCGCTTCACGCCAGGTTGTTGGAACCCGTTTTTCCTCCCTCTGATCGTTCTTCCCCGTCGCCAGGCACGAATCGCTCACCGCAAGCCGCATTGCCCGCGCGATTGATCCTGGATCGCCAGAAAGAGTTGGGTCTCCATGGCCAAGACAGCCCCGCGCGAACCCGTTCGAGATCGAGTCAATGTCGGAACCCCGATGCGCTGCCCGGTCTGCGATGGTCAACTCAAGGACGTGTTGATCCGCGACCTGGGGGGCATCACCGCCGATATCACCTGGCAGATTCACGCCGGCCAGTGCGAGGAGCATGGCTGGTTCCAGACCGAAGTGGTGTCCCGGCCGCCTCGCGAGATCTTCGCGGTGACCCGGCCCTTCGGCGCGGCGCGGCGGATCGTGGTCGATGGCCGCGAGCACTTTTCGTTCTCGACCTCGTGGAGCGACTTGCCGCAGCAGGAACGCCGCGAGAAGGTCGATCCGCTCGACGCCAGCTACTGGCAGACCAAGCCATTGTCCAAATAGGGACAACCCGACGGCTCCGCGTCAGGCGTGAGCGCAATCCGAGGAGCGGCGCGATGCGAGTCGCGCCGCTTTGGTTCTCAATCGACAGACGTGGTACGAAAGGACGGCTCGCGCAACGATGGCATCGATCCCTGGGGCGACTCCCCGCTCGCGCATGGACGCGCCCACGCCCGATCGCAACGATGACGACCGGCGCCTGGGGCTCACCGCGGGGTCGTTATTCCTGGTCCTGGTCGCCTTCTGGATCGTGACCCGGATCGAGGCCACGATCGTCCTCGGGCTTTTCGGCCTGCTGCTCGGCACCATTCTGGAGGGGCCGGTCCGCCGCCTCGAAGAGCGGCATATCCCCCGGCCGGCGGGGATCGCCATGATTTACGCCGCGATCATCGGTCTCCTCGTCCTCCTCGTCTTCCTGATCATTCCCGTGATCAGGGATGAGGCCAATTCGTTTCGTGAGGACATCCCGGGTCAATTGGAGAATCTGGAACAGGAGTGGCGAGGGAGTTCGAACCCGCTCCTGAGCGGAACCGGCGCGGCGCTGATCGATCGGGCCGGGAATATCTTCGACACTACCGACGGCGATGTCGATGTGTCGACGGACACGGTGCAAAATGTGATCCCGGTTATTTCCGGGATCACCACGGGCATTATCGGGGTCGTGACCACGCTGGTGATCACCTTCTACTACCTGATGGAAAAGGCGTTCATCCGCAAGTTGGTGATCGCCCAGCTCGACCCGCGTCGCCAGCCGCGCGTCGATAAGATCTGGCAGGATGTCGAGAACAAGGTCGGCGGCTGGATGCGTGGCCAACTCCTGCTGATGCTGATCATCGGCATCATCGCGACAACGAGCTACGGCA
>JACCYX010000169.1 GCA_013696265.1 Chloroflexia bacterium | reverse complement strand
GCCGACCTCGAACTCCGCGTCCCGCAACGGCCGTGCTTGCGCCAGCGATGCCCCGACCGGCCGACGATGCGCCAGGAGGTCGGCGCCTGGGCACACCGGCGCAATGACCAAACCAGGCGCATCGATTGGCAGTTTACGACCGCCGACGCCCGCATCAAGCTGCGCCGCCTCTCCCCGGCGTTTGAGGATTGACGCACCACTAGGTGGTCCATCCGGTAAGTAAAGACGACCGATCGCAGACGATCAATGCCTTCGTAACGACACATTTCCGAGGGATCTTTGTCCGCCAAGCCTCCCATGAAGTTGCCGGATGGACCATTTAGTACGAGATCGAAGCAGGGGAGGCTTCGTGTAGCGCCCCGCGATGGGAGCCGTTGACAGGCGGGGCGTACCGTCCCACACTCGCCGCAGACGGCGCGATCGGGCGCATGGGACCAGGCGGGAGAATCGCGGGATGAAACGACTCGGCGTGATTGGCTACGGCGGGCGTATCCGCGGCATGCTCGCCACCATCGACCGGTTCGGGACCGATGCCATGGTGGTCGCTGTGATCGACCCGGCCGAGTCGTCGCTGCGGCTGCGCTTCCCGGAAAAGCTGGAAAGCGTGACCTTCTACGACGATGTCGATGCCATGCTCGACGGCGCCGGACTCGACGGCGTGCTGATCGGAACCAATTGCCTCGACCACACGCCGTACGCGATCAAGGTGCTGGAGCGGGGACTGCCACTCTTCCTCGAAAAGCCGGTCGCGATCGACGAGGACCAGCTCGCCCAGCTCCACGCCGCCTCGCTGGCGACGAGCAGCCAGGTAGTCGTCTCGTTCCCGCTGCGCCTCTCGGAACTCTGCGTGATGACGAAGGAGGTCATCGACAGCGGCGTGATCGGCACCGTCGAGAATGTCCAGGCCACCAACAACGTCCCGTTCTACGGCTCGAACTACTACCACGGCTGGATGCGCAACGAGGCGCTGACAGGCGGGCTCTGGCTCCAGAAGGCGACCCACGACCTGGATTACCTAACCTGGCTCGTCGGCCAGACGCCGTCACGGGTGATCGCGGTCGAGTCGAAGACGGTCTTCACCGGCGAGATGCCGGCCGGTCTCTACTGCCTGGAGTGCCCGATCCAGAAGGAGTGCCCGGAGAGCCAGTACAACCTCTTCTACAAGCAAGGCATCCTGCGGGACATGAGCGAAGCCGAGGGCTGGTGGGATGGCCGCTGGCAGTGCAGTTTCGCGACCGACACCGGCAACCACGACGCGGCCACCGCGATCCTGCAGTACGAATCGGGCGCCCACCTCACCTACACCCAGATGTTCTACGCCCGGCGCGGGGCCGCCAAGCGCGGCGCGGTCATCACCGGTTACAAGGGCACGGTGAGCTTCGACTGGAACACCGACGAGATGGTGGTCCACCACCACCACAGCGGCCGTGTCGAGCGGCACCGGGTGGATGCCGGGACGACCGGCCACCACGGCGGCGACGAGCGCCTTGCCCACGATTTCCTGGCGATCCTGTACGGAACCGGCCCGAGCCGGGCGACGCTTGAAGATGGCCTACTCAGCGTCCAGCTCTGCCTGATGGCGAAGGGCGCCTGCGAAACGAGCCAGTTCCAGCCCTTCGTCCCCCTCGGCTCCCGCACCCTTGCCGCTACATCCGCCCGATTTTCGTCGAATCTGTAGGGGCGGTACCGTCATCAATGCTGTCGCATTAACCGAGACTGGGCGTCCTCGATAGACTGGAGGTGGTGAGCCTTCCGCATCGATCGAGGAGCCCACTTCTATGATACCCGTGCTCCCAGCCTGTTCCCGCACCCTGCGTCGCCTGCTCACGCCCCGGATCCGGGCGGCCGCGAAGACGCCCGGGGTGGCCCGCTATCGCAAGCACTTTCCGGTCACCGCCCATTGCTGGATCCTCGTGCTGCATGTCCTCCTCGCCTCGCCCAGCCTCCGCCAGACCCACGCCCTCCTCGCCAACCTCCCCGGCGCCTTCGCCCGCCTCGGGCTGGATCGCGGGATCAGTCTGAGTCAACTCGCCCGCTCCTCGACGAGCCGGCCCAGTGCCTATTTCGAGATCGTGCTGGCCGACCTCATCGCCCAGGCCAAACGCACCGTCATCGCGGATGCGTCCTGGCGGCTGTTACGCCGCGTCCAGATTGTTGACAGCACCTTCATCGCCCTCAGCGCCAAGCTCAGTCCCTGGAGCCGACATGGCCGCTTCCCCGCCGGGGTCCGGCTCCAGACCGCGCTCGACCTCGGGCGCCACCTCCCACGCCAGTTGCGCCTGACCCTGACCGCCACCAACGACCATGAGGCGCTCAAGGAGTGGGACCTGGAAGCATGGCAGGGCTGGACGGTGCTGATCGACCTCGGGTATGACGGCCCCAAGCAGTTCGCCCGTCTCCGCGAAGCCGGGGTCTCGTTTGTCTGTCGCCTCCACCCGCAAGCCCCCTATCGGATCACCGCGAGCCGGGCGGTCTCGGCCAAGACCACCCCGGAAGGCGATGTGGTCCTCAGCGACGAAACGATCACGCTGGGCAGTCCCAACAACCGCAACGGGACCGTCCTCCCGGACCTGCGGCTGGTCCGCAGCCGCAACCGCCATGGGATCGAGCAGGCGTTCGTGACGGACCGCGTCGACCTGCCCGCCTTCGAGATTGTCCGGCTCTCCCACTATCGCTGGCGGATCGAGCTCTTCTTCCACTTCCTCAAGCGTCAGCTCGGTCTCGTCACGCCCCTCGGCCACAGCTGGGCGGCGGTCTGGCTGACGGTCCTCGTGGTCCTGATCGTGGCCCTCGTGCTCCTCCTCCTCGCCGCCGACCGGCCCGCCACCATCAGCCGGTCGAGTTGGGCACACCTCCTGGGCCTGACCACCCTCCTCGCCCCGCGGGGTGGTTAATGCGACAGCATTGGTACCGCCATCGACCGGGGAATGGGTCTTCCGATACCCCAATTCGGTCGATGGTGTGTCCGCCGGATGTGCGCCGCCCGTCGCTTCATTCGGCCGAATCGTCCTCGATCACGTACA
>JACCYX010000126.1 GCA_013696265.1 Chloroflexia bacterium | reverse complement strand
AAGAAACAGCAAGCGAGGAGACCGGTTCGCGCGGCCGTGCCGGCGGCGCCCCCGTCCGAAGGACCGCGCCGGACGAATCCGGACGCGATCGCAGTCGAAGGAAAAATTCTCGAAGCGTTGCCGAACGCGATGTTCAAGGTTGAACTTGAGAATGGTCACGAAGTCCTCGGCCACCTTGGCGGCCGGATGCGGAAGAACTACATCCGCGTGCTTCCCGGCGACCGGGTCGTGGTCGAATTGTCACCATACGATCTGACCCGCGGCCGAATTACCTTCCGTCACCGCTAGCGAATACCATTCTCGTGGCATGATGGGCCGCCCTTCCGGGTGAGTCCGCGTGGAGACGGGCGAGCACAAGCGACGCCGGGGTACACTCGCCCCGGCGTCGTCGCGTCGCCCGCAACTATCGGTACGTGTCCGGCGGGATGGGAGACATCCCACTCGCTGGTCAGGGATGTGTGGTTGAAAGAGCAGTGTCCAACGTGAGATCGTGGCGAGCCTGGGTCGGAATCGCGATCAGCGGCGTCTTTCTCTACGTCGCGTTCCGCGGGCAGGACATCGGCGAAATCCGTGACTCGCTCGGCCGCGTCGAGCTTTGGTGGCTCGCGCCGGCGCTGGTGATGTACTTCATCGGCGTCTGGGTCCGGGCCGTCCGCTGGTCGATCCTGCTCCGCCCCCTGGCATCAGGAGTGACGAGCCGGTCGCTCTTCCCGACCGTGGTCGTGGGTTACATGGCCAACAACGTCCTGCCCTTGCGCACGGGCGAACTCGTCCGCTCATACCTGGTCCGCCAGCAATACGGGGTCCGCAAGACCTCGGTGCTGGCTACGATCGCGGTCGAGCGGATCTTCGATGGCTTCACGATGCTGGGATTCATGCTGGTGGCCACGGCCTTCGTGTCGTTTACGAGTCAGCTCCAGAATCTCGCGATCATCGCCTTCGTCATCTTCACCGTGCTCCTGATCGGGCTCTTCCTGCTGACGCTCAGTGGCGATTTCGTCGATCGTCTCCTTCAACTTGTCCTTGGGCCGCTCCCAACCCGGGTCGCGGACTCGGTGCAGCGCATGGCCGAATCCTTCCTCGGCGGCCTCGGCGTCTTCCGGAACCGGGGCGATTTGCTGCGGGTCGCGTCGTACTCGTTGCTGGCCTGGTTGTGCGAAGCCTCGATGTACTTTCTCATCGCCCAGGGATTCGGCGCCGTCATCCGCGACGCGCTGGGGATTGGCGCCACGCTGATGACAACCGGTGTCGCCAACATGGCGACCCTGATCCCCTCGTCGCCGGGGTACATCGGGCAGTTCGAGTTCGGAGTCCGGCTGGTGCTCAACGGCGCCCTTGGCGTGCCGGAAGCCCAGGCCCTGGCCTACGCGATTCTCGTCCACGCCGCGCTCTACTTCCCGATCACCCTATGGGGCATCGTCATCTGGTTCCGCCGCCACCTCTCGTTCCGGGAAATCCAGGACGTGGATGACAGTGCCGAAACCGGGGACGAGGGGTTCGTGTCGCGTGACGCCGTAGCGTCCGAGCGGTAGCGCCGTGTTGACCCATCGACGCGACCTGGATTGGAACGCATCGCCGTATGGAAATCTGGCAGGCAATCGTGCTTGGCATTGTGCAGGGGTTGACCGAGTTCCTGCCGATCTCTTCGTCTGCTCACCTCATCATCTTTCCCTGGCTCTTCAATTGGGAAACGCCCGGGCTCTCGTTCGATGCCGCGCTGCACCTGGGCACCCTGGTCGCCGTGCTGGCCTACTTCCGGCGCGAGATCGCCCGCATGATCGCCGCCATTCCGCACGCACTGGCGAACCCCGTCGGACTGCTGATGGGCCGGGTCGATGCGCCGGCGGCGCGTGACCTCGACGCCCGGATGGGGCTCCTGATCGTGCTCGCCACGATTCCGGGTCTCATCGTCGGATTGTTGTTCGAAAGCCGCATCGAGGAGTTCTTCCACACCGACAGCACCTCCGGCCGGGCAATCGGGGTGATCGCCACGATGCTGATCGTGGTTGGCGTGGTGATGCTGGTGGCGGAGCGGCGGGGAACGCACGATCGCACCGCACCGGGCATGCACTGGAAGGACGCGGCGATCATCGGCGCCGCCCAGGCCGTGGCGCTGATTCCGGGGACCTCCCGCTCGGGCGCCACCATTTCAGCCGGTTTGTTCCGGGGGCTCACCCGGCCCGATGCCGCCCGGTTCTCGTTCCTGGCGGGCATGCCGCTGGTGCTTGGGGCTGGCCTGAAATCACTGCTCGACGCGATCGGCGAAGGCATGTCCGGGCACGACGCCGCGCTCTTCGTCTCGGGGGCCGTGTCGGCGGGGACCGTGGGATTCCTCGCGATCTCTGGGCTCCTGCGCTTCCTGCAACGGCGTAGCACTCGCATCTTCGTGGTCTATCGGATTGCGTTTGGTCTGATCCTCCTGGCCATGCTCGCCATCCGGTAGACCGCCGGCTGGTCACACGCCTTCGCCTAACCACCAAACCTCCTGTCCCGGCAACATGTGTTTGCGCGTGCACTCGTTAGGTGGGTATACTTAGTCGATAACGAGTGTATGGAGGCACACATGACCGGCACGACATCGCAACTGCCAGAGATTCCCGAAGCGATCGTCCCCGAAGCCTGGAGCGACGATTGCGATTGCCTGCATCCTGAGGCGGTCGAAAGCGCAAAGCACGCGCTGGGTGACGCGGCCTCGGCGGGAGACACCGCACGTATCTTCGCCGTCCTCGCCGACCCGACCAGGATGCGGGTCGTCATCGCCCTCTCGGCATCCGAACTCTGCGTCACGGACCTGGCGGCCGCGACCGGCGTGAACCGGACCACGATTTCGCACCAGTTGCGGGTGCTGCGCGGTCACCGCCTTGTGCGCCGGCGGCGTGACGGCAAGGTCGTCTACTACGCGCTCGATGACGATCACGTGATGGCGCTGGTCAGCATGGCCACGGCCCATGTCGCCGAAAACGGAGTCCATGAACTGGAGCGGCACACCGCATGACGGCCTCACCCGCGACCGATCGGGTCGTCTTCGACATTACCGGGATGGACTGTGCCGACTGTGCGAAGAGTGTCGAGCGCGTGGTATCGACGCTGCCCGGCGTCTCATCCGCCAGCGTCAGCTTCGGGACGGGTACCCTGACCATCCAGCCACGGCACGACGGGACGGAGCCGGTGGGGCTGGCTCGCGCCGTCGGGGGCGCGGTGGACCGCGCCGGCTACACCGTGACGTTGCGCGAGGATGGCAGCTTCCGGTCGACGCCACGCGCCCCCTGGTGGCGGAACCGGAAGCTGGTTCCGGCCGCCATCGCGCTGGCGCTGTGGACCGCGGCGATCACCGCGCTGCACCTTGCTGATCAGCGAACGCTCTCGGCGGCGCTCTTCCTGGCGGCAATCGTCGGTGGCGGGTACCCGATCGCGCGTTCGGCGATCACTTCGCTGCGCGCCCGCCGGCTCGACATGAACGTGCTGATGACGATTTCGGTGGTCGGCGCCGCCGCGCTTGGCGATTGGTCCGAGGGCGGGCTGGTGGTCGTCCTCTTCTCGATCGGGACCACCCTCCAGGCGATCACCTTCGACCGCACCCGGGGCGCCATTCGCGGTCTGCTGGACGGCGCGCCGGACGAGGCGCTCGTGGTCAGGAACGGCGTCGACGTCACGGTCGCCGCCGCTGAACTCGTGCCTGGCGACATCTTTCGCGTTCGACCCGGCGACCGCCTACCTGCCGACGGCGAGGTGATCGACGGCGTCTCGGCGCTGCAGGAGGCAGCCATCACGGGCGAGTCGATGCCGGTCGAGAAGCGGGTGGGCGACCCGGTCTTCGCGGGGACGCTCAACGGCGGCGGCACGTTGATGGTGCGGGTCACGAAGCCGGTGGGCGAGTCGATGCTCGCCAGCATCGTTCACCTGGTGGAAGAGGCGCAGGCGGCAAAAGCACCGTCGCAGCAACTGGTCGACCGTTTCTCGGCGGTCTACACCCCCGTCGTGGTGGCGGTCGCCGCCGCCATCGCCGCCTTTGGTTGGGCATTCACAGACGATGCCGGAACGTGGGTCTACCGGTCGCTGGTGTTGCTCGTTATCGCCTGCCCGTGCGCCCTGGTGATTTCGACACCGGTCTCGATCGTGTCCGCAATCGGCGCCGCCACCCGCATGGGTATCCTCGTCAAGGGCGGGGCCGCCCTGGAAGAAATGGCCCGGGTTCGGACCATCGCCTTCGACAAGACCGGAACCCTGACGGTCGGACGGCCCAGCGTGGTCGCGGTCGTTCCTTTCGGTGGTGAAACCGAAGCGTCGGTCCTGGCTCGGGCGGCGGCGGTCGAACAGGCGTCGGAACACCCGTTGGCGCGGGCGATCGTGGCCCGCGCCTTGCACGACAACCTGCGTGTGCCAGTCGCCACGGCGTTCGATTCGCTCACGGGGCGCGGGGCGATGGCCACCGTGGAAGGTTTCAGGATCGCGATCGGCAGCGATCGGCTGCTGACGGACCATTCGGTTGGGGCGGAGGACCTCGCCGCCGTACGGCGACTGGCGGAGGAATACGGGTCGAAGGGACAGTCTGTCCTCACGCTTCTTCAGTTCAACGAGGGAGGAGGCACGGTGCTCGGCGCGATCGTGGTCGCCGACCGGTTGCGGAGTGGTGCCCGACCGGCGATCGGGCGGCTGCGGGCGAGTGGCGTTCGATCGGTCGCCATGCTGACTGGCGACCGGGCGATCGTCGCGAATTCGGTCGCCGCCACAGTCGGCGTCGATGAGGTGCGGGCCGACCTGTTGCCCGACCAGAAATCAGCGGCCATCGCATCCCTCCGGGTCTCGGGCCCCGTGGCGATGGTCGGTGACGGCGTGAACGACGCCCCGGCCCTGGCCGCCGCCGACGTCGGAATCGCGATGGGGATTGGCGGCACGGATGTGGCGCTGGAGAGCGCCGACATCGCGCTGATGCGTGACGATCTTTCATCGCTCGCCGTACTGGTCGATCTGGCGAACCGCACGCTGACGGTCATTCGCCAGAACGTCGCGTTGTCAATGCTGACGAAAATCGCCGCCCTCACCCTCGGAACGCTCGGGTTCGTGAACCTCTGGATCGCGGTGCTGGTCGACGTCGGCACGTCACTGGTCGTGACGCTCAACGGCCTCCGACTCGCCCGGATCGAGGCGCGGGCCGCCCTGGACGCCGACCGGGGACCGGATGAGACGTGGGAACGTGGTGACGAATCCGATCACCAGCACGCCCGGGCGGCCGATTGAAGCCTTCACAGTTCATCCCAAGCGCCCCATACGTCATCCCGAGTGCGCTGTCCAAACCTGATTGACGGTTGCGGCGGTTCCCCACACCGTCATGTCGAGCGCCAGCGAGACATCCCTGCGCGAAGCGCTTCCGGCGAAGCCGGTGTTTGGTCTGGTGATCGAGTGATGGCAAACCGTGGGTCGGCCTTCGGCCGATGCGCTTCG
>JACCYX010000103.1 GCA_013696265.1 Chloroflexia bacterium | reverse complement strand
CGTCGAGCATCGCCAGTTCGGGCACGACCTGTTGGAGCTTGTCGAATTCGGATGGATCGAAGAACAGATCCACGTGCGGGAACTGTTGCTTGAGCTTCTCCTGCTGCTTGGTGACCATGCACCCGGTCAGCACCAGCGGCATCTCAGGCTTCTGCCGTTTGAGCCGGGCCAGCGCATTGAGCTTGCCGGAGACGCGATCTTCGGCGGCCTGGCGCACCACGCAGGAGTTGAGCACCACGATGTCGGCCTCCTGCTCGTTGTCAGTAGGCTGGTAGCCCACCTCCTGGAGCATGGCCGCGACCTTGGCGCTGTCGGCTTCGTTCATCTGGCAACCGATGGTCCAGATGAAGAACCGCTTGCCGTTCAATGGCAGCCGGGGCGGCGAGTATTGTTGTTCGCGAACCGGCGTTATCTGGATGACAGGGAGTGATGACACGACGAAACTCCTCGTACCGGCAAACACGCAAATGCCGCCCCTCGGAGAACTCCGGGAGCGTCGCGGCCGATACACCACCATAGTATACCCAGTGACGGAGGTTCTTGACCTGTTTCGAGCCGCCGAAACATGGGTGAAAAGGGAGTCGTTTCATCGCGCCCGGCGTGGTAGTCTGACTAGGAGGCAACTGGCCCCGTGCGGTGGCCTCCCAAGCGGCAGGAACGGCGAACGTGTACGAACGGGTGGAGTCGTCCACGGCAGACCAAGTATCGGCGTCAGAGGGCTCTGAAAAGTGAAGAAGATCAATCCCGCACGCGCGTTTTTCGCTCATCTCCTATCTCGTTCGCGGGCCACGATCGTCGCCACGGCGATCGGTGTGGTCTGCGCCATCCCGGTCGCCGGCCTGGCGGCTCCGGGACACGTTGACACAGACGCGGTCGTGTCCGTCGCCCAGAACGTCGACTACATTGGCTCAGAGGCGGGCGCGGCGCTCGACCTCGGCTTCCCCGTGCTGGTGCCAGGCTGGGTGCCGGCGCCCTTTGGCGGCAGCCCGTCCATCGACGGCGGTGGGGGCTACTACAGTCTCTACTGGATGAACGCGGGTGGCGAGCCGACCTTCCTGCAGGTTACGGGGCAGGTGGGCGGCGCGTTGCCCGCCGGTTCCCCGTACGACCTCAACGTCCAGTTGTTCGTCAATGCCCAGGTTCAGGGCTACGGCGCGATTCACGATGTCACGCCGGCCTACGACACGGTGTGGTGGATCGCCGGTGGCGTGCTGTACAAGGTGGAGAGCCGGAACTCGGCGACGGACAGCCTGTCACTCGCCAACTCCCTGATTTCCTTCGTGCCCCCCGCGGCGCCCGAACCGGAACCTGAACCGACTTCGCCGCCCGCACCGGTCGAAGAGACACTGGAACCTGAACCGGATCCCGCAACCGAGGCGCCAAGCGATGACCTGGGGAGTGACAGTGGCGGCTCGACAACCCTGCCCGCCGCTGATGAGACGGTTGAGGACGAGCAACTGGCGACGGAGAGCCCCGAAGACGTGAGTGCCGCCGAGTCTACCGTGGACGAAGCGGCGGCGGACGAAGAGGCCGTGACGGACGAGCCTACCGCCGCCGCGCCGGAAACGCCCGCGGTGACGCCGATCGCGTCCGATGGCACCGGACAACCATCGGTTGCCTCCGATGGCACCGGCGGGGCGCAGAACCTGGTGGTTGGCGGCGACGGCACGGGTGGAACGATCGACATCATCATTCCGCCCCTACCGTAAGACTCATCGGCACATGACGGCGACTTCAGGGCGGTTGGCGGTGTCGGCCGCCCCGATTTCTGATCGCATCGCTGCCGCCCTGAGAGCCGGGCGATCGATTACGGACTGTCCGGATTCTGGTCTAATCAACCACCAACGACAATCGGACCGGTTCCTCGAAGCTTGATTGGGTTCGCCGTGGGCGATCTGGCAGCGGCAGCGTGACCGTGAAGCGGGACCCGCCGGTTGCCGTTTCGGACACCGCGATCGTGCCGCCGTGCTCGCGGATGAGTTCGTTGCTGATGTACAGTCCGAGTCCCAGGCCTGGCACAGCGCTTTGCGACGCGTTGCGGGCCCGGAAGAAGGGCGTAAACACCGCGTCGCGATCGTTCGCGTCGATGCCGGGACCTTCGTCGATGATGTCGATCCCGATCGCGCGGGGCGTGCCCGGCAGTGAGCCGTCACCCACGGCCACCACGATCGGACCGTCGTTGGCGTACTTGACCGCGTTTCCCACCAGGTTGTCGAGCACCTGGTAAATGCGGTCGCCGTCGATATCCACCTCTACGGCGTGACGATCGGTGACGAGTTTCACGTCATGCCGCGTCGACGTGGCATTCCACGAGTCCACGACCGACCGGCAGATACTGACGACATCAGTCGGGGCGCGCACGATCTTGAGCCGCCCGGCACGAAGGCGTGAGACATCAAGCAGGTCGTCCACCAGGCGCGTCATCCGATCCACATGCTGCTGGAGGGTGAGGAGCCAGGCGACGTGCTGCTGATGATTCCCTTCCCGCTGCAAATCGCGGGCGACCACCTGGGCGAACCCGCGAATCGGGGTCAA
>JACCYX010000080.1 GCA_013696265.1 Chloroflexia bacterium | reverse complement strand
CTGTTCGGAGCGCGGTTTCGGCCATCCAGAAGCCAGTATGAGGGGAGAGCCGATGTCGCGACTCGTTACGCTGAAGAATCTGACGCTTGGCGCCGTGCTTGCCGGTGGACTGGCAATTGGCGGCGCCGGGCTCGTGCTGGCCCAGGATGAGGAGGCGGTCACGCCCTCGCATCCTGCCCACATTCACATGGGTACGTGCGGCGAGGATCTCGATCCCAACCCGATCGGGCCGCTCAACTACGTCGAGCCGCGCCTCAACGAGGAGAGCGACGACGAGAACGCGAACTCGCCCCAAGGCGTCCTCACGGCGACGAGCGTGCTGTACTCCCTGTCTGAGGAAGGCGACGAAGTCAGCTGGGAAGACATGTTGGCCACATCGCACGCCATCAATATTCATCTCAGCGACGAAGAGATCGATGTCTACATCGCGTGCGGCGACATCGGTGGTGTCCCGGTCGAGGGTGAGCTCGTGATCGCGCTGCATCCGCAGGGTGACTCCGGCCACTCCGGGATCGCCGTGCTGACCGAAGACGGCGACGGCAACGTCGATGTCGAGATCTACCTCTCCGAGCCCGCCGAGGGCGATGCCGTGCCGGATGCCACCCCGGTCAGCTAACGCTTTCCTGGCGAACACAACCGGCCCAGCGGCAAAGGCCGTGGGGATCGTCCCCCACGGCCTTGGTGTTGGGCAGCGGCGCGGCTGCCGATGTTGGGCAAACCATCCCGACGTGGGTAGGGGCGATCCTCCGTGATCACCCGTGACAGCCGGGTTGCGGCGTTCGGGTCAACACGGAGGTTGACCCCTACCCACACACACGTCTGCCGCGTGCGTATCCGAATTCCATATCAATCCCCGAGCTTGCGGCCGGTGGGGGCGAAGATGGCCTTGAGCCGGGCGCGATCCTTCTCCGGCAGCGATGGCCCTAGCACGGCGTCGACGTTCTGCCGGAGATGTTCGGCGTCGGCGGTGCCGGTCAGCACACTGTGGACGAGTGGGTTGGCGGCCACGTAGGCGTAGGCGGCGTCGGTCACCCGTTCGATGCCGTCGTGCAGCAGCCAGTCCACCGGCGCGTCGTCCGGCAACGCATCGGGCGCGATCAGGCCGTCGCGCTTGAGCACGGCGACGAGCGCCTCCAAATCGGATTGACGCGCGATCTTGCGGCGCACGGCGCACATCACGAGCACCCCGACATCCTTGTCCCTGGCCAGGGGCAACACGTCGTCCTCCGGGCCCGGCGTGAGCAGGTTGTAGCCAACCAGGATCGTGTCCCAGACACCGTCGGCGAGGGCGCGCTGGAGGACTACCCGCTCGTGGTCGGAGGCGAAGGCCTCGGTGATGCCGATGAAGCGGATCGTGCCCCGGTCTCGCTGCCGCAGGAGTTCGGGCACGAGCACATCGCGAGTGTGGCCGTAGGTCTCGGGTGTGACGGCGTGGATCTGGAAGACATCGATCACGTCCGTCTGGAGCCGCGCCAGGCTCTGGTCCAGCGATTCGGCCAGTTCCGATTCGGTGCGGGGGCGCGTCTCCGTTCCCTCCCGGACCGTTGGGCCAGATTTGGTGCAGAGCACGTATCGGTCGCGCGGCGTGCCCTTCAGCGCGCGGCCGAGGATGGCCTCGCTCTCGCCGTAGGCGGCGGCGGTGTCGATCAGGTTGACTCCCAGCCCGAGGGCGGTATCGACCAGCGCGTGAATGTCCGATTCCGACACGCCGCTCTTTTGCCCCAGCTGGCTCGGTCCGCCGGAGCCCAGTCCGAGCAGTGAGACATCGAGATTCGTGCGGCCAAGACGCCGGTATTCCATTGCCGTTCCTCCTGACATGCGACACGCGTTCCTTCGTTATGGAACCGCCCGGATGATGTCGATATTGCCCCCTTGCCGTTGCAACTCCAAATACGGCGTGCGGCGAAGATCGCCGGCCGAAAGCGATAGCTGGAATGGAAAAAGGGCCGGCCAGCCAAGCAGGTCGCCGACCGGCAGCCCATCCGCCCGGTGGGCCTGGAGCGCGCACCGCACGAACCAGGCTTCCAGCCCCGGATCGCCGGTCGCCAGGGGGGCGCCCGCGGCGTAGAGACCACGCTTCTCCCCCGGCACGATCGCGCCCCACTGCCGGAGCGCGAACATCACGGCCTTCGACGCGTTCTCCAGTGAACCGAGTTGCCCGATTTCGGCGATGATTCGCCCCTTGAGCAAGGCATTGCCGATGTGACCGCGCCGGCGGAGGATGAGGCCGGCCTGGACCACCGCATCGCGAAAGAACGGATAGGCAAGCAACGTGAGCCCATAGTGCAGCCAGATCCGGTCGGCCGCCGTCTCGGCGGCAGCGAACCGCGCCACGGCCTCGCGATACAGCGCCTCGGCCTCCGGGGCCGGTTTGGCCCAGATCCGGAGCAGGATCTGGATCGTGATCGCCCGGTTTTCCGGGCCGGGGATGTGGGTCGCCAACTGGTCGTCGAGACGTTTCCGGATGTCACCGACATCGGATGTTGAAACCCGCAGGGCGGCCACATCATCGAACCACGCCCCCTTGATGTCCCGCCGGAAACCGACGCTCTTGCCCATGCCTAAGTGTCCATTCGTATCGAGACGAGCGGCACGATCACTTCGTCGATCGTCGGTCCGCCGTGCGTCACTACCGTATCGTCCGGCGGGGCAAACGCGGTTCGCCCCACTGGCATCACCACCCACATATCGTTCGGCAAAAGTCCATCTTCCCCCCAAAGCACCGTTCCGGGCAACGCCTCATGCGCCTTCCGGGCCAGAAGCCGGTCGCGATAGACGCGGGCGCGCGTGCCCCTCGTCTCGACCGCCAGCCCTTCCGTGCGCGTGCCCGTGCCGCGCGCCTCGACGTGACCGAGATCGCTCGCGATCGCGACCGTGAAGCCCGCGCCAAGCAAGTCCCCGATTGCGGATTCGAGGAGCGGGGACTGGTGATCGAGCCACAGCCGCAACGAGGCGACGACATCCCGGGCGCCGAGCGTGGCGCCATGCACGATGTCGTCGATCGCGTTCGTCACCCAATAGAGCGCCCGCACCTGGGCCGGGGGCAACGCGGGAAGATCCGCCGCGTCCAAATTGAGCCGGGCCGAGGCGATCGCGCCGTCCTGAAGCCCCTCCTCCAGCCAGAACTGTCGCCACAAGTGTGGCTCCCGGGCATTGGTGGCGATCGATCCGGCGAACTGCTCCGGCCGCCGCCCACTGACCAACGCCTGGCGCGAGATCGCCGTCAGCGTCGGCACCTGTGCGAGCACCAGGTGCTCGTCGAGCTTCCAGCCAGGGTGACGCCGCCGCCAGGCTGGTCCAATCACCCGCCAGTCCGCCAGCGACATACCGTCGATGACGATCAGCGCCACGCGACGGCTGGCGGTCTCCTGACGTTCGCGCGCCAGCCACAACGGAACGTGGTGGACGTGATGCGGTTGGGGCAGTTTTTGCCCGCCAAGCGAGGCGTAGCGGCGGCGCAGCCAATCGAGGAACGCCCGGTCGAGCGTCGCCTCCAGGGGCGCGATTCCCGCGATCGCGGCGGAACCTGAATCCATCTCAACCCGGAGAATGCTCAGTTCCGCCCATTCCCGGGCAATTGCCCGCCAGTCGTCCCAGCGACGTTCGCCGCCATCATCGAGGCGCCCCGCCAACGACGCGGCGAGCGCGACGGCCCGCGCCGCCCGGCTGTCATCGGTCTCGGCCAGCACGCCGGGCCGGGCCCAGGCCGGGAGCAGATCGGGACTGCCTACCCGCACGGGCGCGATTGCCCCCGTACGCAGGAGTCCCGCCAGATCATCCTGCAGTTCAGTGTCCCGCTCGAAGCGCAGGATGTACGGCGCCCCGGTCTTTGCGATCGATGTGCCCGCCGCGCGGCGGACGAACGTGCCCCATTGCTCCCGCACGAAGACTTCATAGGCGTCCTTATCGTCGATCAGGAGCGCTGGATCGAGCCCAGCCAACGCGGGAGCGGCCCGCAGCCGGGCCAGCAGCGCCTCACGCAGCCGCGGCGGGAGGATTTCATTCCGCGCGTGGTGTACGTTGAGCCAGCC
>JACCYX010000076.1 GCA_013696265.1 Chloroflexia bacterium | reverse complement strand
TTGAGCGCCCGGAATCCACGCGATTGCTGGAAACCGTATTCGGCGTACCACGGGAGTCCGCCGATTCCCTTGCCCTCTTCCACCTGGACATAGGGCGGAACCAGGCTGAACGTCTGCCGCAAGAGCGTGCCATCGCGCACGAAGACACAGCCGCATTCAACAGGAACGGAGAGCCACTTGTGCGGATCGATCGCCAGGGAATCGGCCCGGTCCATTCCGGAATAGAGATGCGCCACGCGGGCGTCCAGCACGCCGGGTCCGCCGTAAGCGGCATCGACGTGGAACCAGAGGTTGTGGTCGGCACAGAGATCGGCGATGTCATCCAGCGGATCGATTGCCCCGGTCGCGACGGTGCCGGCCGATCCGACCACCGCGAATGGCCGATAGTCAGCGTTCCTGTCCGCGATGACCGCCGTCTCCAGGGCGGCCACATCCATGCGGAAATCGGCGCCGGTGGGTATGATCCGCACCTGGCGGTTCCCGATCCCCAGCAACTCCGCCGCCTTGATTACAGTGGTGTGCGTTTCCGACGAGACATAGAGCGTCATCTGGGCACCGCCGCACGCCCCGTCATCGCGCACGTTCCAGCCATCGCGATGCGACGCCCATTGGCGGGCGGTCGCCAGGCCGGTCAGCGATGCCATCGAGCCGCCGCTCACGAGAATCCCCATGCTGCCTTCCGTGGGGAAGCCCATGAGTTCCATCAGCCAGCGCACGGTTGCCCGTTCAAGGTAGATGGCGGCGTGGTCGCCACCCGCGCAGCTGGGACTCATGGTTGCGGCGAGCAACTCGGCGACGATTCCGATCGCCGTTGGCGGCGAGTTCACCCAGCCGAAAAATCTTGGGTGTCCATTGCCCATCGGATAGGGCATCACCTCCGATTGGAACCGATCCAGCAGCGTGCCGGCCGTCAGCCCCGTCTCCGGTAGCGGTGCTTCCAGCAGGTTCATCCGCGCCTGGGGCGGCATCCGCTGAAACACGGGTCGTTCCGGAAGGGCGGCGAGATAGTCGGCGGCGAGATCGACCGCCTCGTGCGCGAACGCCCGAAACGCTTCCGGATCGTCGAGTTCGGAGCGCCAGTTAGTGTTTGTCTCGACCATTGCTTTCCCTCATAGTTCACGTCGTGTGACGATTCGTCCTGACTACCCCGAATGGAAGGTCCATACCCCACATGCCCACGACGGAGACTGACGACGCGTCATCATCGGCCGTGCCAACCCTCATCGTCGTATGCGGATTGCCCGCGACTGGCAAGTCGTCCCTGGCCGAAGAGTTGCGCGACAGGCTCGGCTGGCCGCTCTTCGCCAAGGACCAGTTCAAGGAGCTGCTTTACGACTCGACCGACCAGGGAGAAGAGGCCTACACGCGGCGAACGTCCACGATCGTCGGCAAGCAGAGCATTGCCCTCCTGCTGATGGTGGCGCGGGAACTCCTGGAAACGGGGAACTCATGCGTCATCGAGGCCAACTTCCTGCCGGACCTGGCGCCGGATGACCTGGGCCCGCTGCTCGCGATTTCGAACGGGCGCCAGGTCCACTGCTCGATCCCCGGCGACCTCGTGCTGGGGCGGTATCGAAAACGAGCCCAGGCCGGCGAGCGCCACCCGGTCCATGTCGACGCGGGGGCGGAACGTGAACTTGTCGAGCGGATCGAGACCGGGGGCGGTGACCCCCTGCCCCTCAACATTCCGCTCCTGGAAGTGGACTCCACCGACGGCTGGAATCCCGGCATCGACGACATCCTGGCATTCTGCCGGACATAGGTACTGTCACCAACCCCCAACCGTCATGTCGAGCATCAGCGAGACATCCCTGTGCGAAGCACTCGACGGCGAAGCCGGCGCTCGGTATTGGCAAGCCCCATGTCGGCCTCCGGCCGACGCGCTTCGCGCAGGGATTCCTCGCAGGCTCGGAATGACGGTTGCGCGTTGGTGCATCGGAGGTAGATCGCGGACCGGGAATTGAAGCTCGAATATGCGCCGCAATCCCCAGCCAAGACATGGCAAGGGCGTCCCACGCGGGACGCCCTTGCCAGTGGTGCGGAGGAGTCTTCAGGTTTGACCGGGGCTACGCCCGGGCCGGCATCGTACCGGTTTCCGGCGCCGCCCGCTCGACGGGCTTGGGGGCGGCAACCTCGGACTTGTCCGGAAGCACCAGCCAGGCGGCCATGAGGGAGGCGAACATGACGAAGGCGATGAACAGCAACATGGTGTACTCCTTGGGCGATTCGCCCGTTGTTGTCGTTCCTGGCCGTTTCCCAACGGGGATGCCGATTGCCAGGATTTGTTTCGCGAACCGATTCGAACCAGCGTCCCGACGATCAGATCTGGTAGGCGACCTCACCGTGCTGCGAGGTATCGAGTCCGAGGACTTCGGCTTCTTCCTCGACGCGCAGTGGAATCACGAGGTTGATGGCCTTGAGGATGACGAAGGTCGCCGCGCCCGAGAAGGCGATGGCCGCGACGGTTGCCACGATTTGGTTCCAGAGCAGTTCCGGGTTGCCGAAGAAGAGCCCGTCGAAACCGACGCCCGCGCCGCCGCTGAAGGCGGAGTCAGCGAACAGTCCAGTCGCTAGAGCACCCCAGATGCCGCCGATGCCATGAACAGCAAAGACATCGAGTGCGTCATCGATCTTGAGCCGTTGCTTGAGCAGGTCAACCGTAAAGAAGCAGAAGACGCCGGCCCCGAAACCGATCACGAGCGCCGCCGCCGGTCCGACGAAGCCCGCCGCCGGGGTGATCGCGACGAGTCCTCCCACCGCGCCGGCGGCGGCCCCGAGCACGCTCGGGTGCCCGTGGCGCATCCAGGAAACGGTCATCCAGGTCAGGGCGCCCATCGAAGCGGCGATCGTGGTGACGAGGAAGGCCGAGGCAGCCTGGCCATTGGCAGCCAGCGCGCTGCCGGCGTTGAACCCGAACCAGCCGAACCAGAGGAGCCCGGCGCCAAGCACGGTCATCGTCAGGTCGTGCGGATCCGTTTCCTTCGTGCCGAATGTCTTGCGCCGGCCCAGCACCATCGCGGCCACGAGCGCGGCCACGCCTGACGAAATGTGGATCACGGTGCCGCCGGCGAAGTCGATCGCGCCGAACTGGGCCAGCCAACCGCCGCCCCAGACCCAGTGGGCGAGCGGCGCGTAGACGAGGGTGGACCAGAGGATGCTGAAGACGACGAAAGCCTTGAATCGCTTGCGCTCGGCGAACGCACCGGTGATGAGGGCCGGGGTGATCGCCGCGAACATCATCTGGAAGGCGATGAAGGCGAAGACCGGAATGCCGGTCGCCTCGCTGTAGATATCGCCGGGTTCAATGCCCCTGAGCCCGATGTAGTCGAGACCACCGATCAGGCCGCCCTTATCCGGTCCGAAGACGTGTGTGTAGCCCCAGAGAACCCAGACGACGCTGATCAGGGCGAGGATGAAGAAGCTGTGCATGATGGTCGAGAGCACGTTCTTGCGGCTCACCAGGCCACCGTAAAAGAACCCGAGCGCCGGGGTCATCAGCATCACCAATGCCGCTGACACAAGTACCCAGGCGGTATTCCCCGCGTCGATCATCGATCGTCCCCCCACTCCGGTGATATGAACCAGCGCCGCTGAAGCGCCCAGCCAATCTTCAACGGTGCACACTTTGCACAATTCACACGCCGGCGTGTGGAGTCCTTGCAGTGTACGGATGCGCGCGGGTGCCTATCTAGGTGCATTTCCCACCAATCGGCTTGGGGAATATGTGCACATTGCACATGCGGCAGATCACGATGGCTTTGAGGAGTTTTGCATCCAGCCCATCAACCCGCTCCTCCCCCAACCGTCATGTCGAGCGTCAGCGAGACATCCCCCGGCGCAGCCAGTATGGTTCGCGAAACCGAAATACCGCTTCGCGGGGGATTCCTCGCAAGCTCGGAATGACGGTTGGAGATTGCTGGACTTGCTCCACACATCGATGCGGTCAGACTGTCCCAATCTCTGAAGACTGTCCAAGTGACACGAGAGGCCAACAACATGTACATCCTGAGCGGCGTAATGCCGATTGCCCCCACCATTTTCGCCGCCGACGAGTCGCTCGACCTGCCCGGCCAGCGCCGCGCCCTCGACTTCATGGTCGACGCCGGGGTCGATGCGATCTGCATCCTGGCCAACTATTCCGAACAGTTCTCGCTCAACGACCGGGAGCGCGGCACGCTCCAGGAACTCGCGTTCGACCAGGTCGCGGGCCGGACGCCAATCATCGTCACCACCAGCCACTACAGCGCCCGGATCGCGGCCGAGCGCAGTCTCCAGGCCGAGCGGCTGGGGGCGAGTATGGTGATGCTCATGCCGCCCTACCACGGCGCGACGCTGCGCGTCAACGAAGCCGAAATGACCCGGTTCTTCGAAACCGTCGCTGGCGCGATCTCGATCCCGATCATGATCCAGGATGCGCCGATGAGCGGCACGACGCTAACCGCCACCTACCTCGCCCACCTGGCCCGGACCATCCCGAACGTGCGGTACGCCAAGGTGGAATCGGCGGGCGCCGCCGCCAAGCTCCGGCAGCTGGTCGATCTCGCGGGCGATGCCTTGCCCGGACCGTTCGATGGCGAAGAGAGCATCACGCTCATACCGGACCTCGAGGCCGGGGCCACGGGCACGATGCCGAGCGCGATGATTCCGGATGTGCTCGGCGAAATCGTCCGGCGGTGGCACGCTGGGGACCACGAGGCGGCAACTGGGATCTGGGAAGACTGGCTG
>JACCYX010000071.1 GCA_013696265.1 Chloroflexia bacterium | reverse complement strand
GCTGAAGTTCGGTCATCGCGGCGGCAACCAGCCGGTGCGGGACGAACGGACCGGCAAGGTGACGATCACCGCCCAGAACCACAGCTACCGGGTGGTGGACGATACGGTTCCCACCGGCGACGGCTGGAAAGTGGCGCTCAGGAATCTCAACGACGGGTCGGTCGAGGGCCTCTGGCACGAGCGCCTGCCGGTGCTCTCGGTCCAGTTCCACCCGGAAGCCTCGCCGGGCCCGAGCGATTCCAATGACATGTTCGACCAGTTTCTCGCCCTGATCGCCGCGAAAGGAACGATCGCGCAATAGGGCGTGACGATCTGAATATGTACGGTTGCGGGTTATTGCCCGCGAAATGGCGAAAACGGTCACCAAACTGAAAAACGAACACCACTATGGAAATGGGGCGGTCTTTGACAGCAATCGTGGTGGGCAAACGGGCGGCGCAACCAGAGAGCGTGCTGGTGATCGGGTCGGGGCCGATCGTGATCGGGCAGGCGGCGGAATTCGATTACGCCGGTTCGCAGGCGTGCCGTGCCCTCCGTGAGGACGGCGTGCGGACGATCCTCGTCAACTCCAACCCGGCGACGATCATGACCGACGAAGACATCGCCGACGCGGTCTACATCGAGCCGCTGACGCCCGACGTGATCCGCCGCGTGATCCAGCGCGAGCGCCCAGAGGGATTGCTGCCGACCCTGGGTGGCCAGACCGGTCTCAATCTCGCGGTCAAGGTAGCCGAGCTGGGCATCCTCGACCAGTACAACGTGCGCCTGCTTGGAACTCCACTGGAAGCCATCCAGATGGCCGAGGACCGGGCGTTGTTCAAGGATCTCCTCCAGCGGATCGGCGAACCCGCGATTCCCAGCGCGATCGTCCACACTGTTGATGAAGCCCGTGCCTTCGCGGAGACGACTCCCCTGCCGCTCGTGATCCGCCCGGCCTACACCCTCGGCGGCACCGGGGGCGGCGTCGCCCACACTCCCGCCGAACTCGACCGGCTGGTCACGTCCGGGCTCAACGCCAGTCCCATCGGCCAGGTGCTGGTCGAGCGATCGCTGATCGGCTGGAAGGAGATTGAGTACGAGGTGATGCGCGACGGCGCCGACACCTGCATCACGATCTGCAACATGGAAAACATCGACCCGATGGGGGTCCACACCGGAGACAGTATCGTCGTCGCGCCGTCACAGACGCTCTCCGACCGCGAATACCAGCTGCTGCGCAGCTCCGCCCTCAATATCATCCGCTCGCTCGGCATCGAAGGCGGCTGCAACGTGCAGTACGCGCTCGACCCGGATTCGATGGCCTACGGCGTGATCGAGGTCAACCCGCGTGTCAGCCGATCCTCCGCGCTGGCCTCGAAAGCGACCGGCTACCCGATCGCCCGGCTCTCGGCCAAGATCGCGATCGGCAAGCGGCTCGATGAGTTGCTGAACGTCGTCACCGGCAAGACGACCGCCGCCTTCGAGCCATCCCTCGACTACGTCGTGGCCAAGATCCCGCGCTGGCCGTTCGACAAATTTCCGAAAGCTGATCGCACGATCTCGACGCAGATGAAGGCCACCGGAGAGGTGATGGCGATCGACCGTTCGTTCGAGGGGGCGATCCAGAAGGCCGTGCGCTCGCTGGAGACCACCGCGAAGGACCTCTCGTGGGAGGATCCATCGTGGGGTGACGATCTCGACACCATTCTCGAACTCGTCCAGCGGCCCACAGACCTCAGGATCTGGGCTGTGATGGCGGCCCTGCGCCGCGACGTTCCGGTCGAAAAGCTGCACGAGCTGAGCGCGATCGACGAGTGGTTCCTCTGGAAGCTCGAAGGCCTGGTCACGCTCGAACGCCGGATGGCGAACGAGGACCTCTCCGACGAGTTGCTCTGGAAGGCGAAGCAGGCGGGCTTCTCCGACCGTCATATAGGGCTCTGCGCCGGCCGCGCCGGTGCCGACATCCGCGATCTCCGGCGCTCGCTGAACATGGCGCCCGTTTACAAGATGGTCGACACCTGCGCCGGTGAGTTCTCGGCCCAGACCCCGTACTTCTACTCCACCTACGAGGAAGAGGACGAGGCGGAACCACTCGAAGGCGACCGGGCGGTCGTCGTCGGCTCCGGTCCGATCCGGATCGGGCAAGGAATCGAGTTCGATTATTGCTCGGTCCAGGCCTCGCGGGCGCTGCGCGAGAACGGCGTCGCATCGATCATGATCAACTCCAACCCGGAAACGGTCTCCACCGATTTCGACGCCAGTGACCGGCTCTACTTCGAGCCGCTCGACGCCGAGAGCGTCGAGGAAATCATGTTGCACGAGGCGGGCGACGATGTGGCGAACATGCCGCCGATGATCGTCCAGTTCGGGGGCCAGACCGCGATCAACCTCGCCAAACCGCTGAGCGCCGCCGGCGCCCCGATCCTCGGCAGCTCGCTGGATTCGATCGACCTTGCCGAGGACCGCTACCGGTTCGAGGCGTTCCTGCGGGGGCTGAACATTCCCCAGCCCACTGGCGCGGCGGTGACGTCGTTGCACGACGCCGAAGCGGTCGCCAACCGGATCGGTTACCCGGTCCTCGTGCGGCCATCGTACGTCCTCGGTGGGCGGGCGATGGAGGTGATCTACGGGGGTGACCAGCTCGCCCGGTACATCCGCAACCACGCCTCGTTGACACCGGAGCATCCGGTGCTGGTCGACAAGTACCTGATCGGCAAGGAGGTCGAGGTCGACGCGATGTGCGACGGGGAGCGGGTGCTGATTCCGGGGATCATGGAGCATATCGAGCGGGCGGGCGTGCACTCCGGCGACTCGTTCGCGGTCTACCCGGCGCTCAACCTCTTCCCGGCCGATGTCGAAACGATCGTCGAGTACACCACCCGGATCGCCCTGAACCTCGATGCCCGCGGCTTGATCAACATTCAGTACGTTATTCACGCCGGGCGGATCTTCGTGCTTGAAGTTAATCCTCGTTCGTCGCGCACGGTGCCGTTCCTGAGCAAGGCGACCGGCGTGCCGATGGTCAAGCTGGCGACCGGAATCATGCTCGGCCAGTCGTTGCGCGACCAGGGGTTCGAAGGTGGCCTCTGGCCGCGCCAGCCGCTGGTGGCGGTCAAGGCGCCCGTCTTCTCGATGGCCAAGCTGAGCGGGGTCGAAGTGCACCTCGGGCCGGAAATGAAGTCGACGGGTGAGGTGATGGGGATCGACCGCAACTTCGAGTCCGCCTTCTTCAAGGCGCTCATCGCGGCCGGACTCGCCTTGCCCGACCGCGGATCCATCCTGATCACCCTGGCCGACGAGGACAAGAACGATGCGCTCGACATGATCCGGCAGCTCTCGCGGATGGGATTCAGGCTCTACGCCACCGAAGGCACCGCCTCGATGATCGAGCGACATGGGATGCCGGTTCAGATGGTGACGAAGCGGATCGGGCGCGGGTCGCCTGATATGCTGGACGTGATTCTGGACGGCACGGTCGACGGCATCATCAACACGCCGGGTCCGGCCGACAAGGAGATTCTCGACGGCCTGGAGATTCGGCGGGCGGCGGTCGAACGCGGCATCCCCTGCATGACCTCGGTCGACACGGCGAGGACGGTGGTCGACGCAATGGAGAAGGCCAGTTCGATTTACTCGGTCGAACCGATCCAGTCGTATCGCCGCACAGCGTTTGGGTACTGAGGTGGATTGCCCTATGGTTGTCCGCTTTATCCAAACACGGGCGGAGACAAGCTCCGCAACCGTACAAAATCGTCCAGCACGGCTCCTTGTACG
>JACCYX010000040.1 GCA_013696265.1 Chloroflexia bacterium | reverse complement strand
CCGAGGAAGCCGTAGACCTCTCCCTGCCGCACGCCCAGGCTGAGCGAATCGACGGCCGTGACGGTTCCGTACCGCTTCGTCAGGGCATGGGTTTCGATTGCCAGGGCATTGGACCCGGTCACGGCCTGGGCGCCAATACCCCGGATCGGGTGGACTTCTGTGGTACGCCGGTGATCGACTGCCGGTACCGGTGCGGTTGTTGCCATGAGGTCTCCTTCGACGTGCGCTTCCAATCGGGCCAGCGGCCCCATGACTCCATGAAAGCGCATCCGTGTGGAGCGCCAATGCACGGCCTGTGAAGGTGATGTGAATAGAGGACCTGGCCGCGCGATCCGGGAAAGCCGCCGGACAGGTGGACCACCGGCCGAGGTGATACGATGGTTCCGGGACTCCACTAACCGATGCCTTCGCCCGGCACGCTCAGATCATGCGCCGGGGTCATTTCCGGAGCGATTCCCATGGACGATCAGCCGATTTCCCGCCGCGTTTCCGCGATTGCCGCCGCGAAGCCCTTCGAACTCCTCTTCGGGTTCTTCAACGAGTTCGACTACGCGGAACGGCGGCAGCGGCCGGGCGTGCTCGATTTCACGTTCGGCGATCCGCACGAGATGCCGTCCCATGCCTACGTCGACGCCCTGGCCGCCAGCCTCACCCCCGAAAACGAGCTTTGGTTCGCCTACAAGCAGAATGAGCCGCTTGCCCGCGAAGCGGCGGCGGCTTCGCTGCGGCGCGTAATCGACCTCCCGTTCGAGGCCGATGACATTCATCTCACCACCGGCGGGTTTGCCGCGATCGCGCTGGCGATGAAGGCCGTTGCCGACCCTGGCGACGAGGTGATCTACAGCCTCCCGCCCTGGTTCCTCTACGAGGCGCTGGTGCTCGAAGCGGGGCTCATGCCGGTAAAGGTCAGGATCGATCCGGCCACGTTCGACCTCGACATCGACGCGATCGCGAACGCGATCACGCCGCGGACGCGGGTCGTCATCGTTTGCACCCCCAACAACCCGACCGGCCGGATCTATCCGGCCCAGACGCTCGAACGCCTTGCGACCGTGCTCGACGAGGCGTCGACGCGCATTGGCCGCCGCGTCTACCTGCTCTCCGACGAGCCCTACCAGCGGATCGTCTACGATGGGGGCTCGCCGCGCAGCCCGCTCCAGTTTTATCCGTATTCGTTCCTGGCCTACAGCTATGGCAAAACGCTGCTCGCGCCCGGCCAGCGCATGAGTTACCTGGCGCTTCCGCCCACGATGCCGGATCGGCCCGCGATGCGCGACGCGATCCAGACATTGCAGATTGCGACCGGTTGGGTTTACCCCAACGCCGTACTGCAACATGCCCTGCCCAGGCTGGAGGAACTCTGCTTCGACATCGCCCTCTTCCAGCGCAAGCGGGACCGGATGGTCGATGCCCTGCGTGAGATCGGTTACCGGGTGAAGCGGCCCGAGGGCTCGTTCTATCTCTTCCCGGAGTCACCGATTCCCGACGACGGGGCCTTCGCCAACATCCTGGCCGAGTTGGGTGTGCTGGTTATGCCTGGGCGCATGTTCGAGACGCCGGGCTTCTTCCGGATCTCGCTGACCGCGACGCTGGAGACGATCGAAGCCAGCCTGCCCCGCTTCGCCGCCGCCTTCGCCCACGCCACCGCTACCGCTGGCGCCAGTTAGTCTTCGCGTTCTACGACGCGCTCGAGTTCTCGGCGGATTGCGGACGGGCCAACCGTGTCGGCCTCGACCTCCACCGCGCCGAGGAACCGGGCGAACCTGCGGAGCCCGCGGGACAACGCCGCGATGAAGGCGGGGTCGTTGCCGGTCGCTTCGTCCTCGAGCCAAAACCCCTCGATCCGGAGCACGTTGCGCTCCCGATCCAGCTTCGGGTCGAGGCGGGCAACCAGCCGGTCACCCCAGAGAATGGGCAGCGTGTAGTATCCCCAGCGCCGTTTATGGGCCGGCTTGTACACTTCCCACCGATACTCGAAATCGAAAAGCGCGGCGGCGCGGCCGGAGGCGCTGACGGTATCGAGCGGCGACAGGAAGACCACCTCGTCATGCGTGGTGGCGCCGACCGGAGTCCAGGCCGCCGGAACCGTTCCGGTGGCGACGTCTTCGATGGCGGGCAGGTCATCGGTGAGTACGTAGTGGAGCCCGCGCTGGCCCTCAATCCTGACCGGCGTGGCGGAACCCTCGGCCTGCATCCCGGCCAGCCGCCGCCTGGCTTCCGCGAGGTCCATCTTCTCCAGCAAGGCGCCGGCAACCGCGTTCTTCCAGGCACGTTCGGACATGACCCCGTAATGGGCAAGGACCGAGCGCGCGAAGAACCGCTCCGCATCTCGAACGGTGGAGACCCGGTTGTGCTCCGGAGGAGCCACCCGGTCACGCACGTCGTAGACGCGGTCGAAGCCGCGCCGGTGATCGATCATCAGCTCGCCGGTGAGCCAAAGATAGTAGAGCGCCACGGTGGTGTCCTTGCCGCCGCGGTAGTTGGCGATGGAGGCGGTCCCCGTGAAGTCGCGGTTTCCAAGCGGCCCACCCGTCTCGACCTCACGCAAGACATCCCGGATCAGCGGCCCGTTCTCCGCGCGGAACGCGGCCCAGCGGGGCTCGTCCCGGCGACGCGCCATGTGGAGACGCCAGTACGGCAGGTGCGCCATGGGCCGAATGCGGAGCACCCCGCCATAATCGAAGAAGCGGCGCTGGCCATACATCAGCGCCTCCAGGTCGGCTGGGGCGTAGGCATCCACGCGGCCCCACAGCGCGATGTGATGCGCCCGCGCGGCCACGTTGAGCGGATCCATCTGCACGGAGCCGATCACGTGGAGCGCCGTATCGAGCCCGGTGGGACCGGACCAGCGCCGACCCGGCCACAACCCCTGCCGGCCAAGCACGAAATGACGGATCGTCTCGTTCGTGAGCGTGCGCGGTTTCATGCATGCAACCTACGCCATCCGCCGCCTTCGCCCAGGCTACCGG
>JACCYX010000002.1 GCA_013696265.1 Chloroflexia bacterium | reverse complement strand
CCGCCCCGGACGCCCGAATCGACCAGGCCAACCTGCACGAGCGCCGCCTTGGCGCGGTTGCTGGCGTCGAACTCGACGGGCAGCGTTACGAGGGCGAACAGCGTCGCGAGCGAGAAGAGGATCACACCGGTCCAGGCCAGGCCGGGAAGGGTGAGGATGATCCCGAGGAAGAGCACGCCGAACCCGAGGTTGGAGCCGATGTTGACCGCCGGCACCAGGGCCGAGCGGACCTTCATCGGACCATACGCCTTGGCGTGCTGGATCGCGTGGCCCGCCTCGTGGGCGGCGATGCCGATGGCCGCCACCGACGGCACACCGTAGACGCCCTGCGACAGCCGCAGCACGCGGGAACGAGGATCGTAATGGTCGCTCAACTCGCCCGGGATTGCCTCGATTGCGACGTCTTGCAGGCCCTGGCTGTCCAGCACCCGACGCGCCGCCTGGGCGCCAGTGACGTTGGCCATGTTCTGGACCTGGGAATACTTCTTGTAGGTACCCTTGACCTTGCTTTGGGCCCAGAGCATGAACAACAGGCCAGGGATCATGAACATGATGTAGATAAGCATGAGATTCTGTTCCTTGTGTCTACGGAAGATTCCCGCCTGAGGCGCCTGGCCAGATTGGCGTGTGCGGAAACCCTTCCGGAGGATTCGTGCGTGACGTATCCCTCCATGTAGTCTACAAGATGCGGCCCCGCTTTGGATTCATTGCGACCTCGACTTCCGGGTAGCAAAGGACAACTTCCACACCGGCGCGCCACAGACGATGGAAGGTCGTCCATCATGGACAGGGTGCGCGGAACTGGGAACCGGGCCTACAATTCCGCGTGAACATGCCCAATGGAGGCACGCCTGACGCCGAGCGTGCATGTGCCTTCGCCAGATGGAGATGACGACATTTACACCGCGCCCCGCACCAACCATGACTTCAACCCGCCGCTCGAGCGGGAACTCCGGCAATCGATCGAGGACCTTGAAGGCAACGCGCCGATGCTGGCGCGCATGGCTCGCTTTCACCTGGGATGGATCGAGACCAACGGCGAGCCGACCGCGGAAGATGTGCGGCAGTCGGTCCAGGGCAAGCGAATCCGGCCCCACCTGGCCTTCCTCAGCTGCTCCGCCGTGGGCGGCGACCCGATGCGGGCGGCGCCCCTGGCGGCCGCGATCGAGTTGCTCCACAACTTCACCCTCATTCACGACGACATCCAGGACCGCAGCCCGAATCGCCGGCACCGGGCCACGGTCTGGCGGATCTGGGGCGACGCCCAGGCCATCAACGCCGGCGACGCCCTCTTCGCGCTCGCCCAGCGCACCCTCCTCCGCACCGACCCGGCGCACGTCCCGCCCGAAACGCTGATCCGGCTGCTCGATGCGTTCAACCGGATGACGATCGAGATCGTCCGGGGCCAGGTGCTGGACCTGGAATTCGAGGGCCGGGCAAACGTCACGCCTTCCGACTACCTGACGATGATCGGTGGCAAGACCGCCGCCATCGTGCGCTACGCCGCCTGGGCGGGCGCGATCGTGGGGGGAGCGTCGGATGCGACCGCCGAGGGACTCGGCGAGTTCGGCGAGGCGCTCGGCCTCGGCTTTCAATTGCGCGACGACGTCCTCGGCATTTGGGGCGCGGACCAGGAAACCGGCAAGGACCAGACGGACGACATCCGGCGCCGCAAAAAGTCGTTGCCGATCCTGATGCTGCTCGATCGCGTCCAGGGTGAGGAGGCCGAGCGGCTCCAGGAACGCTACCGGTCCGACGCGATCGACGAAACCGGCGTCGCCGAGATCCGGCGGCTCCTGGAAACGCACGGCATCCACAGCGACGCGACCTCCCAGGTCGCGCACTATCACCGGATCGCGACGGAATCCCTGCAACACGTCTTCGGCGGCCGGCCGGAATCGGATTCGGCGGCGTTACGCCAAATGGTCGCGCGCCTGGATGCGCGGAGGTCCTGATCCCGCCTGTTACACTGCCAGTGATTGTTCCAACCCGTGTCATTCGCCCGGATCGGAGGTGGCCCGTGGTGCTTGCGACATCGTCACTCGATTCGCCCATCGTGTCGTTTCTCAAGCAGGATCGCCTGTTGCGGGAGGGACATTTTTGCTACCGGTCGGGGCGCCACAGCGCCGCCCTGCTGGATCGTGACCGCCTGCTCGCCGATCCGGCCGCCGCCAGCCGCATGGGCTACGCGCTCGCCAAGTCGTTCTTCACCGCGAAGATCGACACGGTCGCCGCGCCCAGCATCTGGGGCGCCGGACTTGCCCAATGGGTCGCCTACTTTCTGGAGCCGCGCGCCAAGGTCGTCTACTCCACTCCTTTGCCCGACGGAAGCCGCCACATCGCCGAGAATCTGCACGACCTGATTGTCGACAAACGCATCCTCCTTATCGACAATCTACTGCTCAGCGGCGACACGATCCAGCGGTTCGACAGCGATATCACCTCGCTTGGGGGCGAAGTGCTCGGTATCGGCTGTCTCTGGTCGGGCAGCGACGAGGAGATCAACGGGCACCAGGTCCTCGGGCTACTCAACAGCCGCTACCCGGCGTATCTCCCTGACGACTGCCCGTTGTGCGAGAGCGGAGATGCCACGATCGAAACCGTTCCCTACTAAACGCGCAGATCGCCCGAAACGACAGCGGGAGGCGGAGGGCGAACGCCCGGTTCCCCAATCCGGCATGATCACGGCGATCCAGAGCCAGGTGAATGACCCGGACCGGGTCAGCGTCTTCATCGAAGGATCGTTCGCGATCGGCGTCGCGCGGGATGTCGCCGATGCTTGTGGCCTGCACCAGGGGCAGGTAATCGACGATGCGGGGATCGCCGATCTGCTCGCCCGCGAGCAGTTGAACAAGGCTACGAGCGCCGCCCTCAACTTCCTCGCCTATCGCCCCCGATCCGAAGGTGAAATCAGGCGCCGGCTCCAGCGCGGCGGCTACCCGGTAGCGACCGTTGACGCGGTGATCGACAAGCTGCGATCGTGGCGTTATGTCGATGACGAGGATTTTGCGCGCCGCTGGATCGAGAATCGCGCCGCGCACCGCCCGCGTGGTGCACGGCTACTCGTCCAGGAATTGCAGGCCAAGGGCATCGACCGGCGGGTCATGGCTGAAGCGCTGGACGAGGCCGAACTCGATGAAGCATCGGACGCGCTCACCCTCGCCCGGCAACGCGCGCGACAGTTACGGGACCTCGAGCCCGAGGTTCGGGAACGCCGGCTCACCGGCTTCCTGGCCCGGCGCGGCTACGGATTCGACGTCATCCGAGCCACCCTCAAGGCCCTGCGTGAGGAGCCCGGTGACGAGCCGTCGTCCGATCCGGACTAACCCGCGAGGCTGACCCCGATCGGGGTGTGGTACAGTGAGGGAGGCTGCGGAAGGACGACCGTCACTCGGCGCCGATCCATCCTTTTCCAGAACCCCCAAGTCATTGCAACCGGTCGACAGCATCGCTTCGCCACCGTTCGCGGGCGCATGCGATGGCTGGGTTTTTGCGTTGCGCCGCATGAACTTTGGACACACCCACGGCATCACCTGAAGGAGCATTGCGCATGGCTGAACTTCGCTGGTACGGGCATACCTGTTTCCG
>JACCYX010000545.1 GCA_013696265.1 Chloroflexia bacterium | reverse complement strand
GGCACCTACCGCACGCTGCTGAACAAACTCGGCCACAAGGTCCGGCTCGATACCCTCGTCGGGGTCCACCTCAAACGCGTCGTGGTCGGCACCGTGACGCCGGTCGGTGGACCGTCGTCCGTGCTGGTGTTCGTGCATACGCTACGGAACCGCGGGATCCGCCCGGCCGACGCCCTGCTCGCGGTGTCCATCAAGAGCGTGATCGGCAATTTCGCCTTCCTCCTCCTCTTGCTGCCCGTGCTGTTCGTCCAGGAACCTTCGGCCCTGCTCATCGCCGGCACGGGTGGCCTGATCCTGATCGTTGGCGGAACAGCCGCGCTCCTGGGCTTGGCCCTGCGTTCGGCGAAACCGCCCCACTGGTTGCTCTCGCGCCTGCCACGCAAGGGGCTGAAGTTCCTTGCCCAGATTCGCCGGCACGACATTTCGATTCCCGCGTTGAGCGGTCCGTTCGCGCTGATGATGGCGACCAAGCTCGCCGGCGTCCTGATGCTCACCTTCGCGCTCCGGGCCGTCGGGCACCACCCCGACATCCATGTGCCGCTGATGGCCTACGTCGTCGGCATGGTCTTCCTGATGGTCGCCCCGGTTTTCCAGGGCATCGGCTTCGTCGAAGTCAGCATGGCGGTGGCGTTGCAGCGGTTGGGCGTGCCGCCCGCAGCCGCGATCGGGGCCACGTTGCTGACCCGCGCCGGCGAACTCTGGCTGCCACTGGCCGCCGGCATCGCCTTCCAGTCGTTCGAGACATTGGCCAGCCGGTTCAAGACCGCCCCGGAACCGGTCATCGTCACCGTGCCGGCAGTGGCGCGCCGCCAGGCTCCGCGAACCCTTCGCATCGAGCCATCGGGACACCACGATTAGTTGAAACGACGTGGGATACTAGGATAAAGGGAAACGGCGTCTTCGTTCCATCGAAACGAGGGCGACCGCGTGCCTTCGCGTTTCAATTGCTCAAAAGCAGGTTCGACCGGGCGCTATCCGTAGCCGTCAAGCACCCAACTATGTAGGAGGAATTACGTGGCCCAAGCCACCGACCAGGAAACCGCGCTCCAGACCCAGGCCATCAACGCCATTCGCACGCTTTCGATCGACGCCGTCCAGGCGGCGAACTCGGGTCATCCCGGATTGCCGATGGGCGCGGCGCCGATGGCCTACGTGCTCTGGCAGGAGTTTCTCAAGCACAACCCCCGCGACCCACAATGGCCGGACCGCGACCGCTTCGTCCTCTCCGCCGGGCACGGTTCGGCGCTGCTCTATTCGCTGCTGCACCTGACCGGGTATGACCTCTCAGTGGAAGATCTCAGGAACTTCCGGCAACTCGGCTCGAAGACTCCCGGCCACCCGGAGCGCGGTCACACCCCCGGCGTCGAACTAACCACCGGGCCGCTGGGCCAGGGTTTCGCCAACGGGGTCGGGTTCGCGATCGCCGAGCAATTCCTCGCCGCAAAATTCAATCGGGCCGATCACGAGATCGTCGATCACCACACCTACGGGATCGTCTCCGACGGCGACGTGATGGAAGGTGTGGCCTTCGAGGCCGCCACGATCGCCGCCAACCTCAAGCTTGGCAAACTGATCTACCTCTACGACCAGAACCACATCACCCTCGCCGCCTCGGCCAATGTCTCGTTCCGCGAAGACGTGCCGGCCCGGTTCGAAGCCCTTGGCTGGCACGTGGTCTCGATCGACGGGATGGACACCGCCGAGGTGCGCCAGGCGCTGGACGAAGCGAAGGCGGAAACCGCGCGCCCGACCCTGATCGTGGCCCGGACGACGATCGGCTACGGTTCGCCGAACAAGGCCGGCACCTTCGGCGTGCATGGCTCGCCGCTCGGACCCGACGAAGTGAAAGCGACCAAGGAGTACCTGGGCGTGCCGGTCGAGCCCGCCTTCTTCGTGCCGGACGAGGCCGCCAGCCACTTCCGCGAGGCGCTCGATCGTGGCGCCGAGCACGAGGCGCAGTGGCGAGTCCGGTTCGATGCCTACAAGGCCGCCTACCCGGCCGAAGCCGCCGAGTTCGAAGCGGCGCTGGCGGGTGAACTGGCCGACGGCTGGGACAGCGATATCCCGACCTGGAAGGCGGGCGACAAGCCGGTCGCGACCCGCAAGGCGTCCGGCGAGGTGATGAACGCCTTCTACAAGAACCTGCCGACCTTCATCGGCGGCTCGGCGGACCTCAACCCCTCGACCAACACCGTGCTCAAGGGAGGCGGCGACTTCGGCAACCCTTCCACCCTCGCGGAGGGTGAGCAGGGGCTCTCCGGCGGAGAGTGGAACTACCAGGGCCGGAACCTCCACTTCGGCATTCGCGAACATGCCATGGGCAGCATCGTCAACGGCCTCGCCGCCCACGGCGGGATCGTGCCCTTCGGCTCGACGTTCCTCGTCTTTTCGGATTACATGCGCCCCGCCATTCGCCTGGCGGCGTTGACCAACCTCCATTCGATCTTCGTCTTCACCCACGACAGCGTGGCGGTCGGTGAGGATGGCCCAACTCACGAGCCGGTCGAGCACGTCATGTCGCTGCGCCTGATCCCGGAACTGCTCGTGCTGCGCCCGGCCGACGCCAACGAGACGGCGGAAGCCTGGAAGATCGCGATCACGCACAAGTGGCCGGTGGCGCTGATCCTCAGCCGCCAGGATCTCGCGATCCTCGACCGGAGCGGCACGAACGGCGACGTGTCGAAGGGCGGCTACATCCTCTCCGGTGACGGCGATCCCGATGTGGTGCTGATGGCGAGCGGATCCGAAGTCGAACTCGCGACGATGGCCCAGGGACAGCTCAAGGAGACCGGCATTTCCGCCCGGGTCGTCTCGATCCCGAGTTGGGAACTCTTCGAGGACCAGGGCAACGACTGGAAAGCCGCGGTCCTCGGGCCAGACGGTACGCCGCGGGTTTCGATCGAAGCGGGCTCGACGCTCGGCTGGTCCCGTTACACCGGCTCGAACGGCGTCAGCGTCGGGATCGACACCTACGGCGCGTCAGGACCCGGCAAGGAAGTCCTCAAGCACTTCGGGATGACGAAGGAGCACGTCGCCGCCGCGGCCCTGCGCCTGCTTGGCCGCCACGGCGAGGCCGACGAACTCGACGCCGAATACCTTCAGAGCCAGGAGGCGGCGGGCACGCAGCCTGGACCCAACGAAGGTCATTCCTGACCCGGAACCGCCGTTTGCGACGGACGAACAGAAGGACAACACGCATGAGTACCAACACCATCAGGCAACTGCACCAGCAAGGACAGAGCGTCTGGCAGGACGACATCAGCCGTGACATGCTGACCTCCGGCCTGCTCCAGGAGCGGATTGACCTCGGGATTCGGGGCGTGACCTCGAACCCGACCATCTTCCAGAAGGCGATCGCCAGCGGCCACGCTTACGACGAGGACATCACTCACCTGCTCGGCCAGAACCTGCCGATCGAGGACATTTTCCAAACTTTGGCGGTTAAGGACATCCAGTTTGCCTGCGACCTCTTCCGCCCGATCTACGACGCATCGAGCGGCGAGGATGGGTTCGTCTCGCTCGAAGTGCTGCCCAACCTCGCCCGCGATACCGAAGGCACAATGGCCAATGCACGCGTGCTCTGGAAGGCGGTCGATCGTCCCAACCTGATGGTCAAGGTGCCCGGCACGGACGAGGGTGCGCCGGCGATCGAGGAACTGCTCTTCGAGGGCCTGAACATCAACGTGACGCTGCTCTTCTCGCTCGCCAACTACGAGCGGGTGGTGACCGCCTACATCTCCGCTCTCCAGCGGCGCGCCGACGCCGGCTTGCCGGTGGACCGGATCGCCTCCGTCGCCTCCTTCTTCGTCAGCCGGGTCGATACCGCCGCCGACAAGCTGCTGGACGCGGTCGGAACCGACGCGGCGAAGGCGCTCAAGGGCAAGGTTGCCGTCGCCAACGCCCAACTCGCCTACGAACGGTTCGAATCGCTCTTCAGCCATGACGCCTTCCGCAAGCTGGCCGCCGCCGGGGCGAAGGTGCAGCGCCCGTTGTGGGCGAGCACGGGCACCAAGAACCCCGACTACAGCGATGTGCTCTACGTGGAAACGCTGATCGGACCCGACACCGTGAACACGATGCCGGTGCCCACGATCGAGGCATTCCTGGATCACGGCACGGTCGCGCGTACGGTCGATGCCGACTACGCCGGCGCCCTCAAGGTGGCCGATGAGCTGGACGCCGTGGCCGTCTCGCTTGACGAGATCACGACCAAGCTGGAGAACGACGGGTTCGACTCGTTTATGGCGTCGTACGACGATCTCCTGGCCGGGGTCGAGGCCAAGCGGTCAGAACTGGCGCAGGTCGCGGGCGACCGGTAGGCCCCGTCCCCCAACCGTCATTCCGAGCTTGCGAGGCAGCGCAGCGGTATCGCTGCGCGAAGCGCTCGACGGCGCAGCCGACGCACCGTGCCGCCCAAGACACGTCGGCCTTCGGCCGCTGCGCTGCCTCGCAAGCTCGGAATGACGATCTGGTGAGTGGCATGGATCGGTCAATTCGTCTTTGTAGAGAATAAAGAGAGCGGAGTACATCGGGATGGCTGATCCAGGACACGGCAAGCGTCACGTCGGCGTGGTGGGACTGGCGGTGATGGGCGAGAACCTGGCGCTCAACATCGAGCGCAACGGCTTCGCGCCCGCCGTCTACAACCGGACCGCCGCGCGCACCGAGGAATTCCTCGCCACCCGCGGCAAGGGCAAGGACGTGCAGGGCACGTTCTCGCTCGAGGAGTTCGCCGCCTCGCTGGAGCGGCCGCGACGGATTCTCCTGATGGTCAAGGCCGGCGCCCCGGTCGACGCCGTGATCGAGGAACTGGCTCCCCATCTGGAAGAGGGCGACATCCTGATCGACGGCGGCAACTCGCTCTTCGTCGACACCGAGCGCCGTTCCACTGAAGTCGCCGACCGGGGTTTCCAGTTCGTCGGCATGGGCGTATCCGGCGGAGAAGAAGGGGCGCTCTGGGGGCCCTCGATGATGCCGGGCGGTCCGGCCGAGGCGTACGAGGCGCTGCGCCCGATCCTCGAAGCGATCGCCGCCAAGTCGGAGTACGGCCCCTGCGTCACCCACATTGGACCCGGCGGCGCCGGACATTATGTCAAAATGATCCACAACGGCATCGAGTACGGCGATATGCAACTCATCGCCGAGGTCTCCCACATCATGCGCCGCGCGCTGGGGATGACGATGCCGGCGATCGGCGACGTCTTCGAGCGGTGGAACACCGGCAAACTCGAGTCGTTCCTGATCGAGATCAGCGCGACGGTCGCGAAGCACATCGATCCCGACACCGGCAAGCCGCTGGTCGACGTGATTCTCGACAAGGCCGAGCAAAAAGGCACGGGCCGCTGGACGAGCATCAACTCGTACGAGTTGGGCACGCCGATTCCAGTCATCGACGCGGCCGTCATTTCCCGCGCGATCTCGTCGTTCAAACCGCAACGCGAGTACGCCAGCACGATTCTCACTGGTCCCGGCTCCGATGGAATCAAGCTTCCGCAAGTCCCTGACCGCGAGGCGACGATCGACGCCCTCGAAGACGCCCTCTACTTCTCCAAGATTTCGTCGTACGCGCAGGGCATGGCGCTGCTCAAGGTTGCCTCCGACACGTACGAATGGAACCTCAACTTCGCCGAAATCGCCCGGATCTGGACCGCCGGCTGCATCATCCGCGCCCGGCTGCTGGCGCCGATCATGGATGCCTACACGAACGATCCGGACCTCGCCAACCTGATGTTCGACCCATTCTTCACGGGCGAAATCAACGCGTCGATGTCGCACGTCCGGACGGCGATCCACACCGCGCTCGATTTCGGGATTCCGACGCCGGCCCTGAGCGCCGCCCTCAATTACGTCGACGCCTACCGCTCGGCGGTGCTGCCGGCCGACCTGATCCAGGGCCTGCGCGACTACTTTGGCGCCCACACCTACCAGCGCCGCGACAAGGAAGGCACGTTCCACACCGAGTGGATGGAAGTCGAAACGAGCTGATCCGATACAGGCATCGGTGCTTGTACGGCTGCGGAACGAACGACAACCTTTGGGCCGGACGTAGGGGTCAACCTCCGTGTTGACCCGAGTTACGCAACCCCGTGGTTTCGGGCGATCACGGAGGATCGCCCCTACGAGAGGCGAGGGACGCCTGGTCCGCCGGCGATCGAATCCCGCCTCGCCCCACCCACCCATCCGGCCATCGGACAAAAGCGCCGGGTGGGCTGTACAGTTAGCGCTTGACGTTCCGGGCCGGACACCAGGCCCGGAAGATGCCTGTCCTTGAATCCACGACACAGGATATTTCCGCACACATGCCTGCCACCATGAGGCGATCCATGCCAGATTCCGATCCGGTCACCGGCGATGCCCTGACCTACGATTTTGCCACCGACGGTCAGACGGCGTTTTCGGATGTGGACCATGTGGGCCACCAGTTCGACCTGACCGACCGCACCACCCAGCAGAACACGAACCCGCTCCGGGCCGGGCTACGTCTGGAACGTATCCCCGCCCCCTGCGTGATGGTCATCTTCGGAGTCACCGGCGACCTCACCGCCCGCAAGCTGATGCCGGCTCTCTACGACCTGGCGGTCGGCCACCCGCTCCCCGAAGGGTTCTCGATCGTTGGCGTCTCGCACCGCGACTGGGACGACGAGATGTTCCGCTCCGAGATGCGCGACGCGGTCGAGAAGGGCGCCCGCGCGCCCGTGACCGACGATTCGTGGAACCTCTTCGCCCAGGGTCTCTACTACGTGCGCGGCGACTTCGACAACGAAACGGTCTACAACAATCTGTCGCGGCGCCTGGACGCGATCGACGAGGAGCGGCGCGCCCAAGGCAACCGGCTCTTCTACCTCGCCACGTCGCCGACGTTCTACGGCCCGATCATCAAGCACCTTGGCACCTCGGGTCTGGGCAAACGCCAGGACATCTACTACAACCGGCCCGATAGCTGGAGCCGGATCGTGGTCGAGAAGCCGTTCGGCCGCGATGTCGTCAGCGCGCGGGCACTCAACGCCCAAATCGGCTCCGTCTTCTCCGAGCGCCAGATCTACCGGATCGATCACTACCTGGGCAAGGAGACTGTCCAGAACGTGCTCGCCTTCCGGTTCGCGAACGCGCTCTTCGAGCCGGTCTGGAATCGCCAGTACGTCGACCACGTCCAGATCACCGTGGCCGAATCGCTCGGGGTCGAGGGCCGCGGCGCCTACTACGAGGACTCGGGCGCCCTGCGGGACATGATGCAGAGCCACATCCTCCAGCTCCTGGCCGTGATCGCGATGGAGCCGCCGGCCCTCTTCAACGGCAACGCCCTTCGCGACGAGAAGGTCAAGGTGCTGCGGGCCGTCGTTCCGCCCAGGGGCGA
>JACCYX010000541.1 GCA_013696265.1 Chloroflexia bacterium | reverse complement strand
CCGGTTGTACCGGTATTCGGTGTTCGCCTTCATGCGTTTGCTCCCCGCCGCTCACGATTCCGATTGTCCCTCGCTGGCGGTCATTGTCGGGGCGGGCGGCGCGGCGGTCCAGAGGGCGGCCTGGCCGGATCGCCTGGGAGGCGTCCACACATCTCGGGGCGGTTTGTGGGTGACCATCGAACCTATGGCTGAAGCCAGGCGAGGATCTTGTCCACCGCCTCCCGCTTGCGGAAGAAGTCGCTGTGGCCAATCCCGTCGGCCCTGGCGAAGACCAGCGGATCGGCAATTGGGAAGCACCCGGAGTCGTTTGCCTCATGCACGCCACCGGTCGGGACCACGAGATCGTTTTCCTTGTTGAACAGCGCGTCCATCAGCCGGTCCTTGGCGAAAACCTGCCAACCGTGATTGGTGGGCTCGAAGTTCGAGGCAAGGGCAAAGTACGCCGTATCGCCCTTTGGGCCCGCGTTGAGTGCCTTGATGAACGGCCCGCCTGGCCGCATTGATTCGAGTCCCTCCAGACCCTTGGCGGCGCCGACGGCGATGTGTTTGGCGACGGTAATCACCGTCTCCAGGACTTCGGTCACGCCGTTGTCCGGCACGAACTGGAGCAGGTTGGTGACGGAGTCGATCAGGGCGCCGTGGTGCTCGGCGTCGGCCAGGATCGTGCCGCCATTCGGGGTCGCCGCGAAGACCACCTTGTCGACCCGGAGCGACCGGGACCCGAGGCTCAGCTCCGCCTGCCGTTCGGCAAGGACCCGGCTCACCAGCCCACCCCGGGAGTGGCACAGCACATCCAGGTCGAGGCTCGTGCCGTCGGGGATCGCGCCGAGGAGCCAGTCGACGTTCTGCCGCGGGTCCTCCGACAGGGTGAAGTGGTCGAAGGCAAACACCCGTCCCTCGTAGCGCCGGTGCAGTTCCGCGATGGTCTCCCGCTCGAAGCCGCCAAACCCGGTGTGGGCGCGGCTGAAGGTCCCATGCACCAGCAGCAGCGACCGCCCCGACGAGAGGCGCTCCCAGCCGCCGCCATCGATGATGTCCGCGTCGGGCGTTTGGTAATCGTCGGGGCCAAAGGCGCGCACCCGGTAAGGCCGCTTCTTCTGTTCCCAGCGATGCGCGAAATAGTCCCCCACCTCGCCCGCCACGTCTTCGACAAGCGGGAACACCAGGACTTTGAGGACTTTCTTGCCGATCGCCCCCACAATGCCCCGGCTGCCCGGCGCCGCCGGCGTCTCCGGCACGTAGCGACGAATCACATAGGTCTGCACGCCACCCGTGCCACCCCTCGTCGCGCCGGTCTGGCCCGTGGTGGCGACGGGGAAGTTCCAGGTTACGACCCCGGACTCGTCGATCGCGAGCACGACCTGGCCCCACTTCTCGCCGGGCGCGGGCACGTCGAGCTCGATGGCGGGCTTGCCGTACGAGGTGCTCCGCGTTCCGGCGCCGCCGGTCGGCACCTCCCTGGTGTTCCTCAATTCGATCGTTTCCGCGGCCCGCACCCCTTCGTTCCGGAGCGCCTCGTCCAGGTCTGACGTGGACTGCGCGGCCGATCGTGAACCGGACGTGGCGGGCTGGTGGATCTCGGCCGTTCCTTGCAAACCCGGCGTGCGCAGCCGGATCCGGCCCAGGTTCACCGAGCCGCCGACGGGATTGAGTGCCTCAGGCATGAATCGCCTCCTTGATGGGTGCGTTGCGGACAAGCCGCAGGTTTGGGTGACCGAAGAACTGGTAGGCGAGGTTCACGGCCGAGTCCGGTTCGATATCGTTGCCGTCGGCGTCCTTGCCGAAGCTCGCGCGTCGCCGCCGAAGCGCTTCCGCCGGGGAGATGTTTTCCTCGAGCGCCTGGCGGTAGAAGTCGCGGGCAATGTCCTGGGCGGCGGCATCGTTCACCGACCAGAAGGGAGCGACCACCCCGGACGCGCCCGCGAAGAGGAACGCGCCGACAAATCCGGCACAGCTTCCGAGCACCGTGTATCCCACCCCGGACTGGCAGGCATTCAGGAAGATGAACGGGCGGACGGCAAGCTGCTCCCCCAGCACCTGGATCGAGTCGAAGAACGTCAAATCGCTGAACACCAGACCATTCTCGGGGCTGTTCGGATCATGAATGGCGTGCCCGGCGAAGTGAAGCGCGTCGGTTTCCGACGTCTTGTCCAGGAAATCGAGCATTGAGCCAAGGTTGGCCTCGAGCGGTTCCGCCGTGTAGCGCTCCTGAAGCTCGGCCGCCTCATGTTCCGCGTGTTCGAGCCGCGTCCAACGGAAGTGATCCGCAGGGTAGCGCCCGCACATCACCGCCATCGAGTCCACCGTCCGCCGTTCGAGGGGTGGCAACTCTGGCCTGTTCTTCCCCGGCCGCGGCATGACCCACCGTCCGAGTGTCGCCTGGGCGCCGAGAAAGGGCGCGCTCTTCGGATCGAACGGGGTTTCGACCAGCGCGAGTTCCCACGGCACGAACGGATCCTGGGAAACGATGAAGACCGTCGGTGGCCGGTCGCCCGAAGCGGCGGCAACCCTGGCCAGCAGGTTCCATAGCTCAGGGGGCGTTGCCTGCTCGATAATGCTGCCGATTCCGCGCATCAGCCCGCCGAGCCCCTTGTCGGTGGGCCGGTCCATGCGGTTGATCAATTGACGGGTGAAGGTGTCGGGATCGTCGTCAATGGAGGTCGTGACCGGTTCGGTCGGCGTGGCGACGTGTGGCGTCTCGAATGTCCAGAGCAGGTCGCCGGCAACCTGGCCCTCGGTGATCTGAACCGTCAGGTCCGGCTCGGTGGCGCCATCGCCCGGAACGGTCATCACCGACCCGAGCGGCACCGGGTCGGGCAGCGTCACGGAGACGCTCTCTTCCTTCCTGACCGCCAGCGCGCGATAGGCCACGCCGATAGGCTGGCTCCCGACGAAATACGTCACCTGGATCATGCGGGGAACGACATCCTCGGTTTGCGGATTGGCGGTGAGGTGTAACACAACCGCGGGATAGGGCTTTTCAACCGTCACGGGAAGCTCGTGGCGCGACATCTCCCCCGGTTTCAGCGTGAACCCCTCGGCCACAACCTGGACCGTGAGCACGTACGGCCCGCGGCTCCAGATGGGCCGCACGAGTTCGGGCCCGGCAACCTCCGAGTCGGGGTCCTTGGCGATCCCCACCTCCAGGTCGAATTCGTCCCCGGCCGTGACCGCCCTGGGGCACCGCAGGTGGGCGTAGGCCGTGCGCGGCGGATCGGTGTCGGCGTCGCCCGACACACGGATTGCCAGTTCTTCCTCCGCCGTGGCGGCCTCGTCGTCGGAAACATCGCCTGGGCTCGTGAGCGAGAAGCGGCCCTGATCACGGAATGAGGCGCTCCGGCGGGGAGTGGTTGCGGACTTGTCCTCGTCTCCCGCCGCCGGGGGGACCTCCCCCGCGGGGCCGCTCCACGTTTCGAAGGCGCTCGTGGCCGCCCCCTCATCGACGAATAAGCTGATCTGTCTCGGCGGCGGCGAAGCACCCATGCCGCCATGGATCGGTGGCCATGCTTCGCTGGCGCCCGTGCCCGCCGCTTCAATCAGCAGTGCCGCCGCCAGGCGTACTGGAACGTCGTCGTTCCTGAGCCGGGATTCGAGCCCCAGGATAACCCGGCGCATGCCACTCCGGCCAACCGTCCAGCCGATCTGATCCACGAACTGGCCGTGCTCTTGCATGCGAAGGAAACTCTCGAAGAGCGGCTCGATCTCGGGGACAAAGCCGGACTCCATCGCCTTCACCATGACGCTGAGATCGTTCCCGCCCGCCAGGAGCGGCCACGGGTCCGGTTGAACTGAACCGGACGAAGCGTCCGCTCGCTTCTGGGTCGTGAACAGTTCCGCCAAGCGCATCCACAAATGAGAAATGAATGAGGCGGTGTCCTCTCCCGGAAGATATGCCAGGGTCTCCAACGCTTCGGCCCGTTCGAAGTCCTCGGGGAAGGTACGTTCCAGGTGCGCCCGAAGCGCACGGGCGCGCTCACGCAATTCGGAAACCTTCGCCGGATCCTGCTCGCGCTGGACGACATCGGACGACCAGTCATCAACGTCGGGCTCGCCGTGCCCCGCAAGCAGGGACTCGATGATGATCCACGGTATGGAACCGTCGTTCTGTTCGGCGAGGCCCTCGAGCATGAATTGGGTTGCCGCTGGCCACGGACCTCGCCCCTGGATCCGGACGAATGCGCTCGCGGGATCTCCCCACAGCAATGAAAGCTCGGATTCGACATTGGACTGCGTTCGCTCTGGCTCAAAGGAGGCCGGGGCGACGGAAGTCAATTCTCGCTTCAGGGCTTCCGGTTCACCCAATTGGGCCAGGCAAATCGCCGACCAGAATCGTGTGTCGGCCAGTGGATCGTTCGCCGCGACTTGAACGAACTCGCCTCGCGCCTCAGGGACGGCGAATAAGGACAGATACTCTGCCGCCAGCCTCCGAAGATGGTCGTTCTCACCTCGGAAATCCTCCAGGAGATGGGGAACCGCGGACCTGTCGCCGGCACGAGCCAGATCGTGCGTCAATACCCTGCGTACATCCGGATCGGCGATCGTGTCCGCAAGCGCGTGCAGGACATTGCGGACCCGCCGGGTGGGAACATGGACCGCCGCCTCGAGCAGTTCAGCGTCAGGATTGGCGTCTGCCCGCAGGAACGGCTGGAGCCGTTCGGACACGGCGAGCCAGGCTTCAGTGACGAGCGGCAAGGTGACGAGGGCCGAAAGGGTGGCGATCCGGAGCGCGCGGTCCGGTCCGGCGAGATTGTCGAGGAGAGGCGCGATCTCGTCTCGCGTCAGGGGCGTGTCGTGCGCAATCCGCACCGGGGACCGATCATCCGTGTCCATACCAGACCCTCCAACGACCTCCGCTCATGCACGCACCAGGCGATGACGAGTTCACACCATTCGTTTGTCCGCTGGGTCCCGAGTAGCGCTATCGTACGCCTCAACCAGGTGCCTGTCCATAGGCACGACGTTGGAGTGGACCGTTCCCGGGATGTCCAAGTGGCGCGTTCACCCCGCGGGAGGCCAGCGGCTATCCTGATGCGTGACAAGGAGGTTCCAGATGACGATCGTGCATGGTGTGGTGTTCGATTGCGCGGATGCGGCGGCCCTGGCGGCGTTCTGGAAGGACGCGCTGGGCTGGGAGTATCGAACCCGGCGTCCGGAGGAGGGGTGGGTGTCGCTCCAGCCGCCGGGCGGGCCGGCGGCGGGGTTCATCAGCTTCGGCGCGGTGCCTGAGGGCAAGGTCGTCAAGAACCGCGTGCACTTGGATATCCGGCCCTCCGAAGGAGTGGCCTGGGAAGAGGAACGGGCCCGGCTGGAAGCGCTCGGCGCGACCACGCTCCAGCATTTCGAGGACGCGCACGACATCATGGCCGATCCGGAAGGCAACGAATTCTGCCTGCTCAACCCGCGCTGGTACTGAATCCATCGTCCACGCCAGCTGAGGATGCGTATGCACAGACTGTTTGCGATTGGCGATATTCACGGGCATTTCGCCGAACTGACCAGGTTGGTGGACACCCTCGTCAAGGAAGCCGGGCTCGATCCCGATTCCGACACGGTGGTCTTTCTCGGCGACTACGTCGATGGGGGGCCGGCGACCAGGCAGGTCGTCGATCAGCTCATGGCCTGGCACGAGCGGTATCCCCACTGGGTCTTCCTCAAAGGGAATCACGAGGACCTGATGCTTGATGCCCTGGTTTACAACAACCGCACCTACGGCGATTACTTCCTATGGTGGAACCAGGGCGGCCGGGCCACCGCCCACTCCTATCTCCCGCCGGACGCATCGGACTACGACCGGGCGATCATGCAGCCGGCCGAGTTCATCGCCACCGACCACCTGGAATGGCTCAACACCCGCTCCCTCACGCACGAGCAGGACGGCTACCTCTTCGTCCACGCGGGGTTTCGTCCGCCCTATCACCTCGATGCCCAGCGTGAGGAGGACATGCTCTGGATCCGCGAGGGATTCTTCGAGCGTCGCTTCAACTTCGGCAAGCCGGTGGTCTTTGGACACACGCCGTTCGCGGAACCGCGGGTGTTCCACGACGAACGGCCCGGTCACACGGGCGACATCGTGGCGATCGGAATCGATACGATGTTCCACGATTTCGGCAAGCTCACGGCCGTGGAACTCGATCCCGCTGACCGGCGGGTGGATCTCGCGTTCTTCTTTTCGCACACGTCGCCTGGCGACGATCATGCGGCCGACGGGCCGCGGGATGTCTGATGGGTGACGGCTACGTCAGCGAAGCAACGCTCGTCCAGGCACGTTCGAAATGACGATCCCGCGTTCGACTTGACGTGGGGTGCGGAAGGGTTTTGCTGCCCATGAATGAAATGGAACAACGAATCATCACGCCGCTCCCGGCCTCGCATCCGGAACTCGGCCGCTGGCTATGGGCACTGGAGGACACCCGGGCCCGGACGAAGGCGGCCTTGCTTGGTATGGGCCAGGCCGAACTCGACTGGATGGGACCCGGCGTCGAGAACGCCATCGGCTCGTTGCTCTATCACCTGGCGCTGATCGAGTTCGACTACCTTTACGCCGACATCCTGGGCGAGGACTATCCCGTGGGAGCCGAAATGCTCCTGCCCTTCCCCGACCGGGATCGCGATGGGAACCTCTCCGTCGTTCAGGGGGTATCGCTGGAGGACCACCTGGCGCGCCTCGACGAGGTGCGGCGTCAATTGCTCCAGCGCGTGTCCGTGCTCAGTGCGGAGCAACTGGAAACCGTGCGGACGCTGCCGGACTGGGACTACGCGATATCCCCGGCCTGGACCCTGCACCACCTGATGCAGCACGAGGCTGAGCATCGCGGTCAGATCGCCGCGATCCGGGCGCTGCAAGGGGGCTGACCCCCGCCATTCCGGGAGCGGGCTGATTGTCATTCCGAGGAACGAGGGTTCTTTGGACCAACGCAGCCGCGAATCCAATAGATTTCTCGCAGCCCGCAGGGGTAGCTCGAAATGACAAAGAGGCCCGCTTGCGTCACTGTGTCCGCCTGGACGGGGGCTCCGACGACGCGGCGGCACTACGAGTCCGCGCCTCCGATCACGGAGAGGATGTTGCCGGCGGGGTCCGTGAACCAGGCGATATCCGGGCCGGCGTCCTGTGACGCGCCGCGGAAGATGCCCTTCTCGTCGGTCGCCATCTCGCCCTCGTACCGCTGGAACTGGACGCCTTTCCGGGTCAACTCGTCAACGGCGGCGTCGATGTCGGCGACCGGGAAGTTGAGCACGGTGAACGTTGCCGGATCATGGTTGTCCTTGGGGTAGAGGAAGACCTGCCCGCCATTGGCGAAGTTGAGGCCCAACCCGGCCGGCTCCTCGATAACGTCGAGTCCGAGCGTGTCGGTGTAGAACGCCTTGGCCGCGTCGAGGT
>JACCYX010000529.1 GCA_013696265.1 Chloroflexia bacterium | reverse complement strand
ATCGCTCGCGGCGACCTTCCGGCGACCAAGCACGCGGGGGTCTACCGGATCGACCGGGACGACCTGGCCCGCTACCGATCCCACTCATGGGAGACTGACCACGCCATCCTGGCGCCGCGCCCGGTCCTGTCGTCACTTCCCGCCCTGCCGGCCCTCCTCATCGGGCGCACGGACGAGAGCGCCGCCGCCCGTGGCCTGTTGCTGCGCGAAGGCGTGAGGCTCGTGACCCTGACCGGCCCCGGCGGCGTTGGCAAGACCAGCCTCGCGCTTCAGATCGCGACGGAGATCGCCGGCGTGTTCGACGATGGCGCGTTCTTCGTCGATCTCTCCCCGGTGCGGGACCCACAGCTCGTCCTCTCCGCCATCGCGCAGGCCATCGGGCTCCGCGATGCCGGCCGGCGTGCGCTCGATGAGGCGATCGTCGCCTTCCTGCGACCCCGCGAGTTCCTGCTGGTGCTGGACAATTGCGAACAGGTAATCGAGGCCGCCCCGCGCATCGCCGCCCTGGTCACCGCCTGTCCTTCGCTCCACATCCTGGCCACCAGCCGCATTCCGCTCCGCGTTCGGGGCGAATACCGGCTCGTCGTTGATCCGTTGCCGGTGCCCGCCTCCGCTCAGGAACCGGCCGGCCTCCTGGCCCAATCAGAGGCGATTCGGCTGTTCCTGGAGCGCGCCCGAGCCGTGTACCCCGCGCTGGCCACGACCGAACACGATCTGCGGGCAATCGCCAGCATCTGCCGGCGGCTGGACGGCCTGCCGCTCGCCATCGAGCTGGCCGCGGCCTGGTCCGCGTTGCTCACGCCGCGGGACTTGCTCACGCGGTTGTCCGATCGCATGCGCCGGCCCGGCGGCGAACCGCGCGACCTGCCAAGCCGGCAACGCACGGTGTGGGAAACCATCGCCTGGAGCTACGACCTACTTGCCCCGGAAGAGCAGGACCTGTTCCGTCGGCTCGCCGTCTTCGTCGACGGGTTCGATCTCGCCGCCGTGATCGCCATCGCCGGCCTGCCCGCCGACACGGCGCTGGAACGACTCGGCGGACTCGTCGAACAGAGCCTGCTGCGGCGCGTGGAGCGATCCGGCGAGGGCGCTCGATTCACGCTCCTGGAAACCGTTCGCGAGTTCGGCTGGCAGCAATTGCGAACCCAGGGCCAACACGATCATGTGCGCCGCCTCCACGCGGAGTACTTCCTGAACCTTGCCGAGCAGATCGAGTCGGCGCTCTACGGATCCGAGATGCGACAGCATCTGGATCGACTGGAGATCGAGCATCCCAACTGCCTCGCCGCGCTCGGGTACTTCGTCGAGATCGGCGATGCGACACGGGAGCTGCGACTGGCCGGGATGCTGTCCGAATACTGGTATTACCGGGGCCAGATCGCCGAAGGCATCGCCGCGTTGCAAGCTGCGCTGGAGCGCGGCGATGCGGCCCCGCCCGGCCCACGGGCGAGGGTGATGTCCGAACTCGGCTTCCTCCATTGGGCCACCGGCGCAACCCCGCGGGCACTTTCCCTCCTGGCCTCAAGCATGCCGCTCGTTCGCCAGACGGGGGACATCGATCGCCTGGCCCAGATCCAGTTCATGTGGGCCGATGTGCTGCGAAACCAGCAGGGGCGGGAAACCGAGGCGATTGCGCTCCTGGAGGAAGTGGTCGAGCTGATCGGTGATCGTCAGCCACCGCTGGAGCTTTACCAGTCCGCGCTGGCCGACCTTGGAGACCTGTGGCTGTTGCGGGGCGAACGAGAGCGCGGAGTTGCGCTCCTGAAACAGGCGCTCGGGCTCTTCCAGAACGCGGCAAATCAGCTCGGCATCGGGATGACTCACGTGCGGCTCGGTCGACTGGCGCGGCAGGATGGCGTAACGAGGCGGGCGGCGGCCCACTACGGGAAATCACTCCGGGCCTATCGCGGGGCCGGGATCGTGACGCATGTCGGCGTCCCCCTTGCCGAGCTTGGGAGACTGGTGGCGGCCAGCGGTTATCTGGAGCTCGCCACAAGGATCGCCGGGATGGTCCAGGCAGTATCTGATCGCACCGGCGCGACATTCGACGGCAATTGGACGATTGCGCAGACGCACCACGAGCGGGAAGTGTCTCGCCAAGATCTTCCGGCTGCGTTCGAATCCGGGCGCGCCCTGCCGTTTGCCGAGACACTCTCCGAAGCCATCGCGATCGCCGATGCCCTCGCCGGGGGTAACCCGCCGCCCGGCGCGGCCGGCGAGAAACCGGCACGCCCGGCTGGTCCACTGAGTTCGCGAGAGCGCGATGTGCTTGCCCTTCTTGCCCAGCGCTACACCGCCCCCGAGATTGCCGACCAACTCTTCATCTCCGTACGCACGGTCGAACGCCACGTCTCCAATGTCTACGACAAGCTGGGCGTCCGCTCGCGACGGG
>JACCYX010000528.1 GCA_013696265.1 Chloroflexia bacterium | reverse complement strand
GTTCCGATGGAATCGACTGCAAGCCGGCTAACAGGATCAGCATGTTGAAGCCGACGTGTTTCCAGATCGACATCGCAGCGATCGACAGCAGGACCAGCCCCGGATCGGTGAGCCACGCCTGCGGCGTCAGCCCGAGATCCAGCAGGAACCCATTGATGATGCCGCGCGGTTGATAGAGCCAGCGCCAGACGATCGCCACTAGGGCGCCGGAGGTGACCACCGGGATGAAGTAGGCCAGCCGGAAGATCTTCATGCCCCGAAGTTGCTGGTTCAGCAGCACCGCCAGCAGCAGGGCGATCACGATATCTGGTGGCACGGCGAAGAGGGTGTACTTGACCGTGTTTCCCAAGGCGCGCCAGAAGACCTCGTCGTTGGCGAGCCGCTGGAAGTTTTGGGTGCCGACGTATTCCGGGTCATCCACCATGGTCCAGTCGAACAGCGACAGCACGAGGCTGAACACGGCCGGACCATGACGGAAGATCAGGAACAGGATCAGGCTTGGCGCCAGGAATGCGTAGGCCACCATTGTCTGGCGACTGATCCACCGGCTCTTGCGTTTCCGGGCATATTCGACGGCTGTATGAGGAGCGTGCGGATTCGCAAGAGCCATAACGTCTATCCCTGCGCGAAGAGTTCGTTGACCGCGGTCGCCGCGTCGTCCAGCGCCTGTTGCGGCTCCTTCTCGCCAATGATCGCCGCCTGGATTTCGGGAACCACCAACGGCATCAGGTCACGTCCGTACTTGTGCTTCTGCTCGCCGAAGGTGTGCTCGAGGTGGGAGGCCAGTCCGGCGATCTCGGGATCGTCCTCGAAGATGCCATCCCGTGCGGCCTCGAGGGCGGGGAACGTGCCGAAGGCCGAGCCGTGACGCTTCGCGTTCTCGGGGCGGGCAAGGAACTCGAGCAGCGCGCCAGCCGCTTCCTTGTTCTGGGAGTTCTCGGAAATCGCCCACGAGCGCATCCCGCCGAACCCCCATTGCTCCTCGTTCATCAGGAGCGGATTCACGGCGTAGCGCATATCCGGCGCCGCTTCGCGGAGTTGGATCAGGCCGGCGATGAAGATGTGATTCGAAAGCGCCTGCGATCCGAGGGTAAACGGATCCTGGCCGGTATCGATCGGCTGCAGGTATTCCTGGGGAGCCCAGCCGTTCTTGAAGAGTTCGACGATGAAGCTCAACGCCTCGACGCCGGCTTCACTGTTGAAGGTGGCGGTGGCGCCATCCTCGCTGATCGGCATGCCTCCCGCCTGCCTCAGGAATGGGTAGAAGGTGGTGTTCAGGGTGGAACTGGCGGCGTTGTAGCCAAAGCCGGAGGTGAGGGGATCGTCCATCGCCTGGACCGCCTCGCACATCGCCCGCACGTCATCCCAGGTAACGGGCAAGGCCGCCGGATCGAGGCCGGCCGCCTCCAGGATGTCCAGGTTCGCGATGTGCAGCGGCACTTCCTGGTCGTAGGGAACGAACCATTGCGCATCGTTGAGGCTGACTTCATCAAGGTAGCGCTGTTCGTACCCGGTCCAGACCGATTCCGGCACCACGTCGTTCAACGGGGTGATGGCGTTGGCCTCGGCGAACCTGATCAGGACATCGGTCGTGATGAAGAAGACATCCGGTCCCTGCCCGGCGGCGACGTCCGCCAGCAGCTTTGGATAGCGGTCATCCCACGGCTGGAGGTCGAGATTGACCGTGGTTTCCGGATTCTCGGCCTGGAACTCTTCGGCGAACGCGGCGTAGAGTTCTTCGACGCCAGTGCCGAACGGGAAGAATCGAATCGACAATTCGCCGCTGATCTGGCGCGCGTAGGAACGTCGCGCGTTCCACGCACCTGGCAGGAACGCGGCGGAGGCGGCGGCCGTGGTGCCGCCGATCACGAAGGAGCGTCGGTTAACGAGGGTGGTGTTGCCACGCTGAAGGTGTGCGGTCATGGACGATATCTCCTGCTGAAGTCTCTGGACTGTGAAGGATACGCTTCGCTGGGTCCCGGTTTCGTTGGCGTTGCTCCTTTCCGATGACGGCGCGCCGTCAGGCGTTGGCCAGCGTCGCGTGCGCCAGGATGCGATGGGCGACCCGCATGGTCTCGAGGGCATCCTGGAAGTTCGAAGACGGCTGGGTCCCGGATCGGATCGCGTCGATGAATTCACGGTTTTTCGCCTGGAACCCGCCGAAGACATGGAACGCATCGCTGCCCGCCACCTCCTGGCTGGTCATGGTCTTTCCGATGGTGTCGCCGTCCGCGTAGATGGTGGTCAGGCCCTCCGAGTCGACCTCCGCGCAAATCCCGGGTGCGTGCATTTCGACGGAAAAGATGCGGCGGCCACTGCTCCAACTCGCGAGCAACAGGCCGGTTGCTCCGGTGCTGAACCCGAGGGTGGCGGTAATGAAGTTGATGTCGGGCGTGCCGACGCGCTTCAGTTGGCACTGGATGCTGGTCACGTCGCCGCCGCATAGCCAGCGCAACGTATCGATCGCGTGGGTTCCATCGTCCAGCATGTGATCGAGCGCGCCGGTGAAGGGTCGCGGGTCGTTCTTGTAGAAGCGGACGACGGCATGGGTGATCGGTCCCCGCTCCAGGCATGTCTCGCGGGCGAGAACGGTGACCGGCGTGGTCCGGCGCTGGAAGTCGACCTGGGTAATCGCGCCATGTTTTGCCGCCAGCTTCGCCAGCGTCTCCGCCTGGTGCAGGGTGATGCCGAGCGGCTTCTCGATAAAGAGGTTGAGTCCCTGTTGCAGGCACCACACCCAGGTGTCGTACATGATGTGCGGGGGGCCGATGGAGTAGACGGTGTCGGGACAGGTCTGTTCGATCATCATCCGGTAGTCGCCGAAGTGGCGCTCGACGCCGTAGGTGTCGGCGGCGTCGGCCAGCCTCACCGGGTCAAGATCGGCGATGGCGGCGATCTCGACATCGGGAAAGGACGCCAGCGACGGGTAATGGACCCGGAGCGCCATTCTTCCCGCCCCGATCATGGCGACTCGCGTCGGTGCCGCTGAAGGATTCGTGGACACATGGCCTCCTTCCTAGATCCCGCTCGGGTAGAGCAGCAGTTCCGGCACATGGGTTCGCGCCGGCAGGCCCAGAATGAACATGACCGCCGCGGCGACATCCTCCGGTTGCAGGGCCCTGGCGAGGACGTCCGGCGGCGTGGGGGTCGGGCGTTTGAGCACCATTGGCGTGTCGGTGAGGCCGGGGAAGATCACGGACGTGCGGATCCCGTGCTGTCGTTCCTCTTCCATCGTGCCGTGCGCCAGTCCCACCAGGCCGGCTTTCGTGGCCTGATACGCGACACCCGATGGATCGGGTTTCTTCGCCGCTGAAGACGACACGTGGACGATGAGCCCGGCGCCCTGTCGCCGCATGGCGGGCACGACGGCCTGGGTGAGGTTGAAGGCCGAGGTCAGGTTGACCGCCAGCATCGCGTTCCAGCTCTCTGCCGTCAGGTCGCCCAGGGCACGGCCCTTGATATTGGTCCCGACCGTGTTGATGAGGGCATCGATCCGGCCAAGTCTCGCCAGCGCCTCGTCCATTAGGGCGGCCACGGCGGCGTGATCCGTGACATCCGTTGGAATGGCGGTGGCCGAACCACCCGCGGCGGTGATGTCCCGCACGATGTCATCGAGCGCGGTGCTCGAACGGGCCACGAGTACCAGGTTGGCGCCCGCCGCCGCGGCGGCCAGGGCTGTCGCCCGGCCCATGCCGCTGCCCGCCCCGGCAATCACGATCGCCCGGTTCGCGAGCGTTCCGTTACCCATCAGTACAACCCCTGGCCGCCGTTGACCTCGATCATCTCGCCGGTCACGAACGACGATTGGTCCGACGCGAGGAAGAGCACGGCGGCGGCGACATCGGCTGGGGTGCCTTCACGGCCAAGGGGCGTGCGGCCGACCGTGGCCGTGCGGCCCTCGGGTGTGCTGAAGCGGTCGTGAAACTGGGTTCCAATCAGGCCGGGAGCCACACTGTTGACCCGGATGCCGAACGGGCCGACCTCCTTGGCCAGCGCCCGGGTGAAGGTCAGGACGCCGCCTTTGGCCGTGGCGTAGTGGGCGGATCCGGCGCCGCCGCCGTCGTGGGCCGCAAGCGAACTGACCGTGACGATTGCGCCGGCTCCGTTCTTTTTCATCTCCGGCAGCACCGACTGGCAACTGAGAAAGGTGCCGGTCAGGTTCACGGCGAGCGCCTGGTTCCACAACTCCAGGGAACACTCCTCGATGGAACTGCGTTGCAACAGGCCACCGGAATTCGCCACCAGCACGTCGATCTGGCCGTACCGGTCGAGGGCATGGCCTGCCACACGCTTCGCTTCGTCCGGTTGGGAAAGATCGGCCCGGGTTGCGCAGGCCTGGCCACCGCCGGACTCAATGGCCTGAATGGTTTCCGCCGCCCCCGCTTCGCTCTGGTGCCAGGTAATCACGACCGACGCGCCATTCGCCGCGAGCAGTTCGGAGATACCGCGGCCAATTCCCGATGCCCCACCGGTGATGATTGCCACTTTGCCGCACAATGCCTGTTCCATGCCTTGTTCCTTCGTGACTCCTGGGGATCGCTCGCCGGCTAGAGAGACAAGAGACGCCTGACGTAGTTGAGGTCGAGCCTGGTCTTGTCGAGTACCTGTGAATACGGAACTTCGTAATGGCTGTGTAAGGTGTAGATCCCATCGAATCCGGTCCTTTTCAGGTGAGCGACGATGTCGTCCCACGGCACCATGCCTTCGTCGAGCCCTAGCCAGTCCGAATGCCAGGTCCGCTGACCCGATTCGGCGAGCGTGGAAGGGAACCAGCCGCCGTTCTTGACGCCGACCGCCGCCAGCCAGGGCCTCAGGATCTCGAATGTGAACCGCCAGTCCTCGCGGCCGTCCTGCACGACCTGGTTGCCGGGATCGGGATAGGCGCCCAACACGGCGGGATCGTATCCGTCGAGCAGGGCCAAGGTCTGCGCGCCAGAGGCATGGATGGTTCCCCCGTGGAGCTGGATGGCCAATCTGATGCCGGCCGCGGCGGCGAATTCGACGAGCGTGTCGAGATGGCGCCGGGCCGTCTCCAGCGTCGCGGCGTAGCCGGTGGCGGGGTCGTATTTCCAGTAACCCAGGCGAACGGCGCCGATCCCGCATTCGGCCACCGCGGCGAAGAGGCGTTCCGTGTCGATCTGATTTGGATCGGTGAGGTCGGTCGTGGCCATCGGCACCGTCAAACCCGACTGCTTCAATCTCTCGACGGCACCTCGAAGACCTTCCGGCTGTGCCGGCTCAACCTGGAAGCCGGACCGGATCAACAGGTCGATCCCGTCGAATCCAAGCGAGCTGGCGACATCCGCCATCTCGTCCAGGTCCTTGCCCTTGAAAAGCTTGGTGAAGAGCACGATTGACATGGAGGCTCCTTATCGATGTGTGGTATCGCCTATCTTCGACAGGCGGCGCGGGGTGTGCGTCGTGAGTACAACGTTCCGGAATCCTGGCCCGGCGGGCGTGGTGGAACGTTTGGGCGTCAATCTGGTCGATACGGCCTGCTCCCTGGCTGAGCCGTTGAGTTCCGAACAACGATTTCGATCGGCACGGTGACGACATGGGCGGGACCGCTTCGGGTGCCTTCAAGCCGGTCGATCAGCGTTCCGACCGCCGATTGCATCATGGAGTCGATCGGTTGCTTGATGGTCGTGAGCGGTGGGTTGGCCATGTCCGCCATCGTGATGTCGTCGAACCCGACGATCGACACGTCTTCCGGGATGCGAAATCCGAGGTCATGGGCTCCGGCATAGGCGCCAAGCGCGTATAGGTCATTGATCGCCACCAAACCAGTGGGTGGGTGTTCTGCTGAGAGCAGGGCCCGCGCGCCGGTTCTTCCGATTTCGGCGCCTTCGACATCGCCGGCGCCGGTTGGGCTTTCGCCGACCCAGATCAAGGCGGGGTCGTGCCTGATTTCGGCATCGATCAGCGCGTTCCGGTAGCCTTCGAGGCGTTCCAGGCGGCTGGACGTCCGAAGTGGTCCCGAGAGAAACCCGATCCGGCGGTGTCCGAGATCCAGCAAGTGCCTGGTGGCCAGGTAGCCGCCGACCCGGTTGTCGACGCTGATGCCGTCCATCACGGTGTCGCCCTCATGCAGGCGGCGGTCGAAAACCATGACGTGCAAACCCCGTTCGACGAGGCGGAGGATGTAATCGAGGGAGAGGGGCGACGATCCGAAGATCACGCCACGGACACCGTGGGACCAGAGCGATTCCGCGTAGCGCTGCTCGCGACGGGGATCGCGGCCACCGTTTCCGAGCAGCACCTGATACCCCCGGGCCATGGCCGCTTCCTCCACGGCCTGGACGAACGCGCCCCAGAACGGATTGGCGACCGACGGGATGACGAGGCCGATGATCGGCGACTGGCCGGTCTTGAGTTGGCGGGCGGCGTGATTGGCCTGGTAGCCAAGCTGGGACATGGCCAACTCGATGCGCGCCCGCGTCGCGGCGCTCATGCGGCTTATCCGGCCATTGAGCAGGTTCGAGACGGTACTGGTGGAGACGCCCGCCAGGGCGGCGACTTCCTGAATGGTGACTGCCTTGGCCAATGATCCTACCCTTCAAGCAGCTGGTGTTACGTTCTACCCGCAACTCATGATCGAGCGTGCACTGGGACCATCTTGCCACGCCAAGGACATGGCATCCGGGCCGGCGGTCTTGGTAGAACGATACACTAAAGGATCGCGGCGGGGAATGCAACCCTCCACCACGCGATCGATGTGCCACATGATTTTGCATGGGCGGGGACGCTCAGCCCCAATGCACCTCGCTGACCGCGCACCACCCCGCACGGAGATCGCCTGCTTCGTGTATGGCGTCGCCGATGTGCTCATATGCGGAAACCGGCAATCGGAGTTTGACCTCGCCGGTACAATAGGAGATGAGCGTGATCGTTTGAGGTAGAGAATCTGCCATCTACGGCCGGATCAACCGTAAGGTAAGGCTATGCGGGGAACGGCAGTCCCGCCAAACGATCATCGCTTCGCCCAAACCAGTCGATTTGCTTTACGACCTTCCAGGACCTCTTTCGAGCGGGCCAATCTGCAGCTCACCACGGAGTTTTTCAAGTCGAGGTTCTGTGACACGATGATCGCTATCCTGAGCCAGTGCGTTTCAAATAGCCGTGCATAAGCTAGGGCGATGTTGCTATCAGATTTATTGATGTGAATCTCGTCTGGATCGACGAAGCTACCTACCAAGTGGTATTCGAGTTGATGCATTTCGGGATGGTTGGATAGATAGTGAATACGCCGTTCCCTGGTTATCACCACTTCATCGGTTGACCGCATAGACCAGTGGACCAAGCAAACTGACGGCATACTGCCGATGAGGACCACGTCCAAACCGTTGGGATCCAGAAGTTGTTCCAGAACGCTGGAGATCCGCTGATCGTCCATTAGCCAGCGCGTTTGATCGTCAGGTTGGCGATGGTGACTTGGCGGAGGCGCTGGACGGCATCGCTCATGTGGACCTCGTAGGGCTCGGTCACGGTCAGTTCCTTGAGCCGCTCCGGGAGTGCTTCCAGCGATGCCTGCGCCCTTGAACGTGCCTCCTTGATCGAGGGCACGTCCGCTACCAGGTGGCCGCGCACCACGAGTGATTGAAGGAGCGGCCGGCTGTTGTCCGGCGCCGGACGGCCCTCCAGCTCGATCACGTCGCGCTCGAAGTTACCAATCCGGTACGGAACCTTCTTGCCTGGCCAGGTGCTCTTGCCGCCACCGCCCGCCAGCTTGATCCGGGCCGAGGCTCCTTCGTCGTGATCGCCGCCGTACCAGGCCAGCTTGTAGACGGCGCCGATCACGCCGCCAACCGTGCCGCTCTCCACCGTTCCCAGGCCCACGCCGAGGTTTCCGCCGACTCCGTACCCATCGATCGGCGCGCTGGCCTGGACGAACCGCTCGATCCTGTACTCGTCGATGTCGCCGCTCGCCAGGACTCGCACCTCGCCCATACCGGCCTCATCGAGGCGTGTCCGGCACATCCGGCTGTCGGCGTCGAGATCGCCGCTGTCGAGGCGAACCGCGTTCAGCCGGTGACCGT
>JACCYX010000520.1 GCA_013696265.1 Chloroflexia bacterium | reverse complement strand
GGAAGCGCCCGTTCCGAACCCGCGTTGTGCGTTTCATGCGCAATCTGGAAACGCCGTGATCGATCGGTCGTCCGCCCGTTCTCCGTCTCTCAGTGAAGGCTCACCAGTGGACGGCGAGCGCCATCCCGTCCATCACGCCCCACATCCACTCGAAGGTGCCCCAGTCCATGTAGCCGAGGGAGCCGTTGCCTGGATCGGAGATGTAGACCCCGCCATCGTCGTAGCCATAGACCACCACGACGTGCATGTAGGGGGTGAGCTGGTAGCGCGTGCCGTCGGCGGTGTACTCGTAAAACGAGCCCTCGTCGCCGCGAGTGCCGATCCAGACCAGCGTCGGCCGGCCGAGGTCAATCTGGTCCGTGAGGTTGTCGCGGCCTCCGTAGAACGCATCGCTCTCGAACCCGAACTGGGCCAGCGCCGAACCCAGCGGCGCGCTGTAGATGCCGTAGTCGTCGGTGTTGCCCCAGGAACCGGTGATGTCCCCGCGATAACCCCAGTGCGGATTGGCGTTAAGCGGCACGACCGGATCGAAGTCGTACTCCGACACCCAATCACCGAGCATGCCGGTGGCGATCGCGAGCGATGCGTATTCACAGCTCAAGCCGCGCTGCTGCTGGTAGGCGATCGCGCCGGGGATGACGACCGCGTCGCCGCCGCCCGAATCCGAGTCGTCCGAACCGGATTCCGCCGGCGCGCTCGACCCGGAAACCACCGGCACGTCGCCGCTGAGGTCGAGGAGCGTCGGTGCCCCCGAGCAGCCGCCGTCGCCCGTGATCCAGATCGTTTGGCCGCCCACGTAGACGCCGTTGACGAGGATGTTCATCCACGTCTTGTCGCCGGCCGACGTGCCGCTCGTGTCGATCGTCAACCAGGCGAGACCCGCATCGTTGGCGGACGTGGCGTCGTTGCTGACCGTCGCGCCGCTGGCGTCGTCGGAAACCACGACACTGATGTCGGCGCCAGCCAGCCCGGCGCCCCCGCTCCGGACCTCGACGCTGATGTCAACCGCGCAGCCCACGCCAGGATTGGCCGTGGCCAACTCGGCCCAGGCATCGATCGACGCGCTCTGCGCATTCGCGAGTGGTGCTGCCAATGAACCGCCGATGATGACCGCCAGCGCGGTCGTCATCACGGCGGAAAGCGCGTGACGCATCCGCATGTTCCGTTCCCCCATGTGTCCCTGATGCCCGGGCCAACGGCCCGCGGCATCACTCCAGATGCATCGCGCCTGCCGGTGATCTTTCCAGCCATTTCACCGGCCAACGACCGACGGTCGATTCCGACCGGTCACGCCGATGGTTCGGAGTTTAGCGGACCCGTTGTGCCTGATGCCACTGTCCGTCGTTCCCTCACAAGTGTACGGACACCATCGGTAGACACATGATACGTCATGCGCGGCGCTGGAGAACGGGGTTCGGGGTAGGAATATCGGCCTATGACTTGTAGACAATGAAGGGTTGCTGAGGCCGCGCGGTGTTTCAGGCGACGTTCGCCACGTCGTCCGTGAGATCCAGGCCGAGGTAGTGAAGGCGCGCTTCCTCGGTCACTTCGAGACCGGCCGGTCCGGTGGCGAAGATCGCCGCGAACCCGCCCGCCGTGGGATCGATTTCGCGGGAGCGGGCGATGCGCGCCCGGAGGTCGTCGATCTCCGGGCCGGTGTCGGTGGCCTGGCGCTCGTTCCAGCGCGCGTGCTGCCGCAGGGTTTCGAAATACCGGCGTTTGGCGGCGTGGAAGCGGTCGGGCACGGACGGCCAGTCGTCACGCTCAAGCAACATGTCGCTCAGGATGCGGACATCGTGGAACGTGAGCGACAGCCCATGTCCCTGGCTGGGGTCGTTCCTGCCCGAGGCATCGCCGATCAGGACGACATCCCGCGACGAGGGGATTGAAACCGGCACGTTGGCGTTCGGGAAGAAGCCGGCTGGGCCAACCGATTCCCAACACGGGCCGATTGTGCCCTCCGGCAGCGCATCCCGGAAATATTCGACGAATCGGCCGGCCGGTTCGGCGGACACCTGGATCTCCATCGCGGTTGGGCTCGAAACGACCAGGTAGAGCCGGGCGACATCGTCGGCCTGGGGCGAAACGAAGACGAACCCACCGTCGAAGAAGGCCTGGTGGATACGGTCCGACTGGAGACCGAGCCCGCGAATCAGGGCGCCGCCGAGGTGGTGATGCGCGGGGTCCGGCCTGGCTGTGCCGCCAGCCCACGCGCGGGTCGCGCTGTTCTGGCCATCGGCGCCAACGACCAGCCGGGGCTCGAGCCGAAGGTCGCCGGCGGCCGAGGTCACGGTCAGGAGGGGCTGGCCACCTTTCCGGTTGAACGAGACGGTGGCCGGACGATGGATGACCGCGCCCAGCCGGGCGGCCTCACCGAGCAGGGCATTTTGCAAAGCGACGTGGTTGACCCCGAGCCCGTTGGGCGCATCGGGAAAGTCGTCGGCCCAGTGATAGGGGGTCTGCGCCTCGCGTGCGCGGTACGTTTGCCAAAGGTATTGCGGCTGAGCCTCGGCCTGCGTGATCGCCAGGTCGTAGAGGCCGAGGCGCCTCAGTTCGGTCGCCCCCCAGGGGTGGATCGTCTCGCCCCGAATCCGGTCCCGGAATGAATTGCTCCGTTCGATCAGGTGGACATCGATTCCACGTTGGCGCAGGACGATCGCCAGCGCGCCGCCGGCCACGCCGGCGCCGACGATTGCCACGTCCGGGGTGGTGGTTGCGAGCGGATTCACGATCCTGGAGGTCGGCTCTGGCATGGGTTCGATCCTGGCTAGTTCAATTCGCCGATCAGGTAGGCGACGAGCACGAGGATCAGGGTCATGACGTTGGCCAGCGCCCCAATCTTGCCCCGGTCCTTCGCGGCCGGACGCTGGCTGCCGTAGCCATGCTCGATCCCAACTGGCAGGATGGCGGCCAGGGCGAGCAGGAAGTGGAAGGCCGGGATGTCGTTGCCCTCGCCGAGCAGGGAGAACCCGAGCACGTACTGCACCAGCAGCAACGTGGCGGCGCCGAACGACACCATCTTCTGCCAGGAGAACTCGGCGCCGGACGATGCTGTCCGCAGGTTGAGCACCAGCACCGCCAGATAGGCAACCACGACGGCGCTGCCGACGATCATGTGAACGTTGGTCATTCGTTATCCTCGTTGCTTCGCTACAGCCAAGTCGTCATTCCGAGTTTGCGAGGCAGCGAAGCGGTATCCCTGCACGCAGCGGAGCGATAGCGCATTGGCCGAAGGCCAATCCCCGGTTCGCAGCCGCTTGATCCCAGACCAGACACCGGCTATGCCGGATGCGCTTCGCGCAGGGATTTATCGCAAGCTCGACATGACAGTTACGGAGTTGGCAACCCGCCACGATACGCTGCCTCCTTGGTCGGAATGACGGGTTGCGGAGGTGTCGCCATATGCTGGTCCGTCGGCTTGCTGGCACGAGACGCCCGCAAGCATCGCGGAAAGTATGACATTCCCTCATCGCCGAAGCGCTCGCGGAAACATCCGTGCATGTTGACCGGATGCACGAGTGGGGCGGCGGCCTGGCCAGAGCGTTCCTTTTTGCGGTGGCGCTTTGTATACTCCCCCCGACTCACGGCAATGATTCGCGCGGCAGTTCCAGCGAAGTTCGCCACCCGGCCACCTCAGCGGCCCAGCGCGATACCAGACGACGAAAGTGCAGCTACATGACCGAGCACCAGGGTGATCACCAGGCGACGATCGAAGCCTTGTTCGCGGAGGAGAGGACGTTTCCCCCGCCCGATGGCTTCGTGCGTTCCGCGACCTACGCCGACCCCGCCATCTACGACGAGGCGAGCGCCGATCCCGAAGCCTTCTGGGCGGCCCAGGCCGAATCGCTGACCTGGTTCAAGAAGTGGGACCAGGTGCTCGAATGGGACCCGCCGTTCGCCAAGTGGTTCCTCGGCGGCAAGCTGAACGTCGCCTACAACTGCCTCGACCGCCACGTCGAGGCCGGCCGGGGCGACAGGGTCGTCTTCCATTGGGAGGGTGAGCCGGGCGACCGGAAGTCGATCACGTATGCCGAACTCCTGACCGAGGTTTGCAAGACCGCCAACGCGCTGAAGGAACTCGGTGTCCAGAAAGGCGACCGCGTCGCTGTCTACATGCCGATGATCCTGGAGGCGCCGATCGCGCTGCTCGCCTGCGCCCGGATCGGGGCGCCGCACACGATGGTCTTCGGCGGCTTTTCGGCCGAATCGCTGCGCGACCGGATCAACGACGCCCAATGCAAGCTCGTGATCACCGCCGATGGCGGCTACCGGCGCGGCGCGGCCGCCGCCCTCAAGCCGAACGTCGATGCCGCGCTCGACGGCGCACCGTCGGTGGAGCATGTGCTCGTTGCCAAGCGGACCGGCGAAGCCGTGGCGATGCACGAGGGCCGCGACGTGTGGTGGGACGACATCGTCGCCCGCCAGGACGAGGCGTGCCCGCCCGAGCACATGGACAGCGAAGACATGCTGTACCTGCTCTACACCTCCGGCACCACCGCCCGGCCAAAAGGGATCGTCCACACCACGGGCGGCTATCTGCTGGGTTGCTCATTCACGCACAAGGCCGTTTTCGACATCAAGGACGACGACATCTACTGGTGCGCGGCCGACATCGGCTGGGTGACGGGCCACAGCTACATCGTCTACGGTCCGCTCGCCAACGGCACGACGAGCGTGATGTACGAAGGCACCCCGACCTACCCGGCTCCCGACCGCTGGTGGGACATCATCGAACGCTACAAAGTCTCGATCCTCTACTGCGCGCCGACCGCGATCCGGGCGCACATGAAGGAGGGGCATCAGCATGCCGAGGGGCACGACCTCTCGTCGCTGCGGTTGCTGGGGTCGGTCGGCGAGCCGATCAACCCCGAAGCCTGGATCTGGTATCACACCCACATCGGCGGCGGGAACGCGCCGATCGTCGATACCTGGTGGCAGACCGAAACGGGCTCGATCATGATTTCGCCGCTGCCCGGCATCACCACCACCAAGCCGGGTTCGGCCACCTTCGCGATTCCGGGGATCGACGCCGACATCGTGACCGAGGCCGGCGAATCGGTGCCGAACGGCGAAGGCGGCTACCTCGTGATCCGCAAGCCGTGGCCCTCCATGCTGCGCGGCATCTATGGCGATCCCGAACGCTACGCCGCGACCTACTGGAGCAAGTACGAGGGACTCTATTTTCCCGGCGACGGCGCGAAGAAGGACGACGAGGGGTACTTCTGGCTCCTGGGCCGCGTTGACGACGTGATGAACATTTCCGGGCATCGCCTGAGCACGACCGAGATCGAGAGCGCCCTGGTCTCGCACGATCTCGTCGCCGAGGCGGCGGTGGTCGGCCAGCCCGACGCGCTGACCGGGGAGGCGGTCTTCGCCTTCGTCACCCTCAAGAGCCGGGCCGACGTCGGCGAGGATTTCGGCGAGGAGTTGCGGCAGTACGTGGCGACGAAGATCAGCCCGATCGCCAAACCGAAGCGGCTGATGTTCACGCCGGACCTGCCGAAGACGCGCTCCGGCAAGATCATGCGGCGGCTGCTGCGCGACATCGCCAGCGGCCAGCAACTCGGCGACACGACGACGCTGGCCGATCCCTCGATCGTCGACCAGATCCGCGACGCCAGCCG
>JACCYX010000454.1 GCA_013696265.1 Chloroflexia bacterium | reverse complement strand
TTGCGCGAGCACGTCGGCCCCGGCGTGCGGATCCTGCTCGATGGGCACATGGGATTCCGGCACGGGCCTGACCAGTGGGACCTGCCGACCACCCAGCGATTGCTCGCCGCGCTCGAGCCGTACGATGTCTTTTTCTTCGAGGAGCCGTTGCCGTACACCGACGCCCGCGCGTATCGGGAGTTGCGCCAGTCGACCACGATCCGGGTGGCCGGCGGCGAGTCGCTCTCGACGTTCGAGGAGTTTTCCCGGTTCGCCGAGGCTGACAGCTTCGATGTCGCCCAGCCCGACGCCGCCTGGCTGGGCCTGACCGATTTCGTGAGCGTGGGCAGGATGTTCGCTCACCAGAACCGGAAGGTGGCCAGCCACGCCTGGGGCTCCGGCGGCGCCGTGATGCAGAACGTCCATGCGGCGTTCGCCACGCCGAACACGCTCATCCTCGAGATTCCCCCGGCGGCCGGTCCGCTCCACACCGAGGTCTGGGGCGACTCGCTGCGGCTGGTCGAGGGGATGATCGAGGCCCCGACAGCGCCGGGGCTGGGCGTGATCCTGACCGACGATCTGAAGGCGGCGTATCCCTACGTACCAGGAGTCGAGGAGTTCGTCTCGGTTCCGGGCAAGCAGATGATGCGGTGATGAGGGTGAGCGGTGAACGTGACCGATCCTCAGCGGCGGCGATCGGCGGCGCTATCGGGCCGCTGGCCGGGGCGGTCCACCGGCAGTTCGTGTATCCCGATCCTGGCCAGCGGGAGGTCATGTGCCACAACGATACCCCCTCCACCTGCGTGTTCGATAGGGGCACATCGAAGGCCCTGAGCGGGACCAGCGACCATGTCCGCCGGCACGCGCGCTACCAGCAAGCCTCGATCAGCGCCTGAACCCGGCACGCTTCGATGCGGGCGTCGAGCAGGGCACACTTTCGGTCGAAACCGCAGATAGCCCCCTGTGGCATACTCCCCGCCATTGTGGCCGAACGATGATCGGGGCGATATGGCGGCGTGGCAGGCATTCGGAAATGAAGACGGCGCGCTCTGGTACAAGGACGCGGTCTTCTACGAGGTCCACGTTCGCGCCTTCGCCGACAGCGACGGCGACGGCATCGGCGATTTCCAGGGCCTGATCGGCAAGCTCGATTACCTCCGCGACCTCGGCGTTACCGCGATCTGGCTGCTGCCCTTCTTCCCCTCGCCGCTCAAGGACGACGGCTACGACATCGCCGATTACACCGATGTCCACCCCGCCTACGGCACGATGGGCGATTTCCGGACGTTCCTCGACGAGGCGCACGATCGCGGCCTCCGGGTCATCGTCGAGCTCGTGCTCAACCACACCTCGGACCAGCACCCGTGGTTCCAGCGGGCCCGCCGCGCCCCCGCCGGCAGTCCGGAGCGCGACTTCTACGTCTGGAGCGATTCGCCGGGGAAGTACGGCGAGGCGCGCGTCATCTTCCAGGATTACGAAGGCTCGAACTGGGCCTGGGATCCGGTGGCCGAGGCCTATTTCTGGCATCGCTTCTACGCCCACCAGCCCGATCTCAACTACGAGAACCCGGCGGTGCGCGAGGCGATGTTCGAGGTCGTCGATCATTGGCTGGAGATGGGGGTGGACGGCCTCCGGCTGGACGCCGTGCCTTACATCCTCGAACAGGAGGGCACGTCGTCCGAGAACCTGGGTCAAACGCACCAGGTGCTGAAGGACCTCCGGCGGCGGATCGATGCCCGCTACCCGGACCGGATGCTGCTGGCCGAGGCCAACCAGTGGCCGGAAGATGCAGTCGCCTATTTCGGTGATGGCGACGAGTGCCAGATGGCCTTCCACTTTCCGCTGATGCCGCGGCTCTTCATGGCCCTAAGGACCGAAGACCGGCTCCCGGTGCTGGATATCATGGCCCAGACGCCGGTGATTCCCGACTCTTGCCAATGGGCGCTCTTCCTGCGCAACCACGACGAACTCACTCTGGAGATGGTGACCGAGGAGGAGCGGCTCGCCATGTACCGCTCTTTCGCGCCCGCCGCGGAGTCGCGGATCAATTTGGGCATCCGTCACCGCCTGGCGCCGTTCCTCGGCAACAGCCGCCGCCGGATCGAACTGATGAATGCCCTGCTCTGCTCGCTGCCCGGCACGCCCGTGCTCTACTACGGCGACGAAATCGGGATGGGCGACAACATCTACCTCGGCGACCGCGACGGCGTGCGGACCCCGATGCAGTGGAGCGCGGACCGTAACGCGGGGTTCTCGGACGCCCCCGCGCAACGCCTCTACTTGCCCCTGATCGTCGACTACGAATACCACCACGCGATGGTCCACGTCGAAGCGCAGGAACAGAACGGCCATTCACTGCTGGCCTACATGAAACGGCTGCTGGCGCTGCGCAAGCGTCATCGCGCGTTCGGGCGGGGCAGCCTCACGTTCCTGGAGCCCGCCAATCACCGGGTGCTGGCCTTCGTGCGCGAATGGGAGAACGAGCGGATCCTGGTGGTGGCCAACCTCTCGCGCTTCGGGCAGGCGGTCGAACTCGACCTCGGCGCCTACCGCGACCTGGTTCCGATGGAACTGTTCGGGCGGACATCGTTCTGGCCGATCGGCGACGATCCCTACCGGCTAACGCTCGGGCCCCACGCCTTCTACTGGTTCGCGCTCGTTCCGGCGCCGGTCGCCGCGCGTGTCGCCGACGACGCCACCGGTTCCGTCGCTCAAGTACTGCCGATGATCGTGACGGCGGGACCCTGGCCAGACCTCCTGACCGGGCGGGAGCGCGGCACGCTGGAGGAAGCGCTCGCCGGGTTCCTCGACCGCCAGCCCTGGTTCCGGGGCCGGATCGAAGCGATCCTCGGCATCGCGGTCCTCGACGCCGTGCCGCTGGCGGCCGGCGAGCGGGACATCTTCCTGGTTCCGGTCAGCGTCGCCTCCTCCGACCGCGACGCCGAAACCTACCTCCTCGCGCTCCAGATGGTTGACGGTGACATCGAACACGGCACCGGCGCGATTGCCCGCGTCCGCTCGGGCGACGGCGAGGAATGGGTGCTGGTCGACGCGATCGAGGCGGGCACCATCAACGCGGCGCTGGGGCGGAAGCCGGACCTGGAGGCGGTTCCGTGGGTGGGCCGCGACGGGGAGGTCGTCGTGCTCCGGAACGGCGCGGGGTGGCCCACCGGTGAGGTGACCGACCACCCGGTGGTGATGTCGCATATCGCCAGAGAAGCCGTGGCCGATGAGGAGCGGCTGGGGCGGCTGATGGTGAAGTTCCTGCGCCGGATCAAGGAGGGCGTCAATCCCGAGTGGGAGGTCGGCGCGGCGCTGACCGATGTGGGGTTTCCGTACGTGCCTACCGTGCTCGGCGCGCTCGAATACCGGCGCCCGAAGCGCCCGCCGATGACGCTCGCCGTGATCCAGGTCTTCGTGCCGAACGATGGCAACGCCTGGGATTTCACCCTGGAAAGACTCCGCCAGTACCTCACGGAGGCCTTGGCCCAGGGGGTGACGGTGCCGAACGCCCCCGAACCGGCGGCGCGGGATCTGCTCGACGCGGCGGGCGAGACACCGTCCCCGCCGCTGGCCGGGCTGATCGAGGATGACCTCGCCTTCGCGCGCCTGCTGGGCACACGCTCGGCGGGGTTGCATCATGCGCTGGCCAGGGCAGAGGCTGTGCCGCACTTCGCGCCGGAAACGTTCACCAATTCCAGCCAACGCTCGCTCTACCAATCGATGCGGGGCTTGACCTCCCGCGTGCTGCGCCGCCTGCGCCAGGCCCTGCCCGAGGCGGATGATGAACAACGCCGCCTGGCCGAAACCATCCTCGACCGGGAAGCCCAAGTCGAGGGAATGTTCGCGCGGATCCTCGACCGGCCCTTGAGCGGGTTCAGGATTCGCGGCCACGGCGATTACCACCTGCGGCAGGTGCTGCGGACCGGTGACGACGTGGTGATCGTCGATTTCGAGGGGGAGCCGGACCGCTATCTCGAAGAACGCCGCCTGCGGATTTCGCCGCTACGCGATGTGGCCTGCATGCTTCACTCATTCCGGGCGGTGACACGGGCGGCCGTGCGGCACCTCCGTGAAGCCGGGGTATCGGCGGAGGAAGGCGCCACGCTCGATGCCCTGGCGCTGACCTGGTACCGGTGGGTGGGCGCGGCCTTCCTCGACGCCTACCAGCGGGGTACCGGGATGGATGCGATCCTGCCGGCGACGGTGGAGGAACGGGCCGTCCTGATCGATGCGCTGGTGCTGGAGAAGGCGATCTACGAACTGGGGTACACGCTGGATCACGTTCCGGACCAACTGCCGCGCGCGATGCGGTGCGTGATCGATCTGCTCGGCGATCCGGAACCGCCTGCCGCCCCGTAGGCGATGGGGTACCATGAAGGCACGCCGAAGGGCATGAACAGCGACGTTGGAATCGCCCTTCCCACGGCTCCATGACCGGCGCGTTCACCGCCGGCTGGACAGAGGAGAACCGGACAGATGACCGATCGTGATGTCGAACGCGAAATCGAAGCCAACAAGCAGCGCGCGGCCGAGGCCGAGCACGAAGAGAATGACGACGGCGCCATTGTCGACACGCTCGAAAACGTCGTGGCCCCGTTCACCCGCGGGATGGTCAACGACGGCGATGACGACGGGGACGACGTGGCCCGTCGCCGCGACGGCAACGACGCGGACCAGCAGCCGGGCTAGCTTTTTGCGGTGAGCGGGCACTGCACGCATCGATGTACGGATGGACCAGGCGGTACGGTCGGCCGGCCGGCCGTACCGCCTCATGTCCAGACATGGTTTGCGCGACCGAACATGGTTACGCGGGTACCGCCAGCAAGGCGTCACGCAACCGCTTGTTGGTACCCGTCGCCATCGAAAATGACCTCCATCGTGGACAGCACTTCGGCACGGAACTCGGGATCGCTCAATTTTGACTCGAAGACGAGATCGACCGATCGGTCGAAAAGCGCCTCAAGCGCGTTCACGAAATAGATGAACCGCCCGGCGATACCGGGTCCATAGTCCGCGAACTCGAGCACGAAGTCGAGGTCGCTGGTGGCGGGGTCGAAGGTGCCGTTGACGGCCGAGCCGAAGACGGCCAGGCACCGCACCCCGTACTGTTTGC
>JACCYX010000501.1 GCA_013696265.1 Chloroflexia bacterium | reverse complement strand
TTCCGGCCCAGCCGATGCAAGATTCGGCATCATTGTACGGGCGCAAGCGGCCACTCGAACGCACCAAAGGTCAGGGAACCGCCCGGTTCGGTGCCCAAAGCTTCGCCTGCCGCACCGCGATTTCCACCACGAAGAGGAGGAGGGCGAGCGTCAGCGGCACGTACCAGAGTCCGCGCACGGCTCCGGGGGCCCGCGCCTCCGGTTGCGACGATTCGAACAGCGACGAATCGGGAGCCTGGTCGAGCGACTGGACGACCCCGCCGCTCCGCCCGGCGATCGACTCGAGGAGCGCCAGGCCGTCCGCGGCGGGCAGCCACTCCGGCGAAACCTGGACGGCTCCCGCCAGTTCCGTCCCGGAAGCGGCCAGCGACAACCGGTACGCGCCCGGCTCGGGCGAGGTCACGCGGGCTTCGTATTGACCGGGCGAAACGAGCGTCAGATCGGCGTCCTCCGTCGTGCCGCCTGGCAGCGTGACGGCGACGGATTCTCCCGTCAGGTCGATCGACCCGCCGTCGCCGGTTTGGCTGTCGATCGTGATCACGGCGTCGCTTCCAGACCGCTCGACGCGGGACGTGATCGCCCCGTTCGTGGGATCGGGCAGGCTCCAGCGCAGCGCCTGGCCCCAGAACTGGTCGTACTGGTCCCAGGTGGCCCAGGCCGCCGCGTAGTCGCTGCCATCATCGGCCGTCCAGGCTACTACGCGCCCGAGACCAAGCTGCCACTTGGCGAGCAACGGGTCGCCCCGGTCGCTGACCAGGTCGACCTGGGCGTTGGCGCGTCCCTCGGCGAAGTTATAGCCGTCGATGGGGGGCATCGACGCCGTGTCGATCCCGTTCAGGATCGGACTCGCCTGCTGCTGGACGGGTGTGAATGCGCCCCGCAAGACCGATTGACTGCCCGCGTTTTGCGCCTCCTGGAAGGTGATTTGCGGAATCTCCTCCGGCGTGTTGGCGAAGTGGTATCGTCCGTCACCTTCGACCGAGAGGAACTCCAGCAGTTCCAGGTCGGCGTCGGTGCCGAGGGCGACGGTGGAGAGGGTGATGTTGTCGTTGCCGAGGTCGTTCACGAGCCGGGCGTAGGTTTCCCGCGTGCCGCCGCGGGACTTGCCGTCCGAGAGCAGGATAATGTGCCGGACATCGGCCTCGACGTTTCTCAGATTGTCATAACCTACCTGAAGCGCCGGGTAGAGTTCCGTGCCGCCATCGGCGGAAAGGGCGGCGAGCGCATCCTCGACCTGGCCGAGATCGCCCGTGCCGCTGATGGACATCATCGGCATCGCCCAAATCGGCTCGTCGTTGAAGGCGATCACCCCGAGCTGGTCGCCCTCGGTCAGGGCGCTGGCGGCGGTGACGACGCCATCCTTGGCGAGGTCGATCTTGGAGGTGTCGCCGTCGCGCGGGTCGTAGCTCATCGAGCCGGACTTGTCCATCACGATCAGCACCGCGACGGACGGGCGGCGCTGGCCGTCGACAACCTTGACCGTGACCGGCATCGCCCGTTCCAGCGGCGTCCCGGCGTACGATCCTGGTCCGTAACTGGCGGACCCCCCAACGACGATGAACCCGTTGCCAGCCTCGGTGTGGGCGATCAGCGCCTGCTGCTGTTCGCTGCTCAATTCCCAGGCCGAAACGTTGTCGAGCACGACCGCATCGTACTGGCCAAGATCGGAGAGCTGGACCGGCACATCGCCGGGCGCGGTCAACGTGACCTCGGCACCCTGGTTCGCCAACGCCTGCTGGAGGCGGGCGGGGTCGGAGCCGACCGGGGCGACCAGCAACACACCCGGCTGCTCGCGGACCGAGACGCCGAGGAACCCGGCGTTATTCTCCGCGATGCGATCAATGTCGTCCGTGGCGGAAACGCGCACTTCGACGCCGTGAAAACCTGGTTCCAGTTCGGGCGCGGTCAACGAGTAGACCGTCTGGCCCGGATTGAGCGTGACTTGTTCGCTCGAAATGGCCTCGCCATCGACGAGCAGGTCCACGGTCGCCGTTCCACCGCCACCCGATCCCAGGGAGACGAGCAACGGTAGGTCGTCGCCCTGCCAGAGCGCCGCCGGACCCTCGACCCGCTCCACTCGAAGGTCGCTGTTCTCGATCCCGGCGAGCGGCACGACATCGACCTGGATGCCATCGGCCGACGCGCTGTTCGCCTCCTCCAGGGCGTTACCGACATTCTCGGCGCCATCGGAGAGGACGACGATCCGGCGGTTGTCGCCCACTGGGAGGGCGCGGGCCAGCGTCAACGCAGAGGCCAGGTCGGTGGTCTCGCCAGCCGGCTGGGCGTCGAGCCAGTCGTCGCCAAGCGCGTTGGCATCCGTCGCCGGGACCGTCAGGTCGGGTTCCGCGCCGAAGGTGACGACCGCCGCCGAATCGTCCGCGCCAGCCGCGGACAAGGCGCTCATCACCCACTCGTTCGCGGCGTCGGCGGAACCGGGTTGGATGCTGGCCGAGCGATCGACGACGAACACAGTCGTCGTCTGGCGCGCGCCCTGAACCAGAAGCGGCCCGGTCAGGCTGACCACCAGCAACACCAGCGTGGCCGTCCGCAGGGCGGTTCCCCAGCGGGTTGCCCGCCGGTTGCGGGCGAGGATGACACCGCCCGCCACGACCAGGGGCACCAGCACCAGGAGCCACCAGGCCCACGGGCGGATGAAGTCGATTTCCGGCGGGTTCAGCCAGTTCATGAGCGGCCGCCCGGGCGTGGGATGGCGTTGACCAGGCCAGGGTACGATGGGACGCGCAGCCATCCGGCGCTGAAGACGAGCCATTCCAGGGCAATCACCGCCCCCGCGATCGCGACCAGGATCGGCCACAGGTCGGCTAGCCCGCGGCGCTCGGTCACCGCCTCGTCGGCCGCGCTCGCCCCCTGGAGTGATTGGGCCAGCGCGTCGTTCACACGCAAGTCGGATTCGACCGGGTGGCCGGCGTTGACGACGAACGTCATTTCTTCCAGCACCTGTTCGGCATCGCCCAACCCCGTCAAGGTGTAGCGCCCAGCCTGGCCGGTCCCTTCGAAGATCACCGACCCGCCGGTCGCCGAAACATCGAGGATCGTGGCCTCGCCGCTGGGCTCGACGACCGAAATCGTTGCCACGCCTTGGGAAGCCCGGTAGAGCAGCGGCTCGCCGAGTCCCAGCGCGCTGGCCGCCGGCGCCTCCGTCAGGCCGGCGACGCTCCGGGCGATCAGCACCGGGAAGGCGACGCGCCCGGTGATGTTCGACGATTCGAGGTCGAACCCGAACGCAACGTATGGGTTACCCTCGATCTCGCCGCGCCAGACCAACGGCCCGGCGACGCCATTCGCTTCGCCCCGCACGAGTTCCTGGTCACTGGTGTCGAGCAGGTACGCGGGTGTGTTGCCGAACGTGACGCCGGCCAGGTCGACCCGGTCGAGGATCGCCGAACCGGCATCGACCCGGTCGATCGAAGGAGCGGCCATCACCCCCTGACTGGCGAACCGCTCGCCGATCTGGGTTGGCCGCACGAAGAGCATCGGCACGTCCGGGATGTCGTCGGGCAACGGCGAGATGCCCTGGAACACCACGAGGTCGAAGCCGGTCGCCAATGCCCGGATGCCCGGCGTCGAGGTCGGAAAGACATCGACCCTGGCTTCCGGCAGGGCGCCGAGGGCTCGCTCCAGCGCGGCCGGATTGTCAGACATCAGCAGGATGTCGAGCCCGCCCGAGCCGGAACCGTCGAGCAGCACCGTCGCCCGGTTGTCCCCCCCGAATGCATCGCGGACGTCAACCGTCACGTCCGCCAGGCGCGTGCCCTGGGGCAAGGTAACTTCGATCGTGCGCGTTTCCGCAGCCGCCAGGTCGATTTCGGATGACACGACATCGACGCCATCGGCTTGCACCCGATAGGGGAGGCGGACCGCCTCCGGCGCGAACGACGAAATCGCGAAGGACAACCGGGAGGTGTCGTCGCGGTTGGCGATCCGCCGCGAACCGATCGAGGTGACGGCCACGTTCGGCATCGTCGCCTCCCCCTCGCCAACGACCCGCGGTTCGATCGGGGCCGCGACCAGCGCGGCGATGTCCGGGTTCACCCGCACCGCGCCGTCGGTAACCAGCACCAGCCGGTTGCTTCGATCGGGCAGGACGAGATCGGCGCTCACCTCCAGCGCGGCGTCGATGCCGGCGATCCCGCCCGGTGCATCCATCGTGGAAATTCGTTCGCGCAGGCGGTCGACCTGGGGCCGGGTGGACGCGGACGTCGTCTCCAGGCGGCTCCCGGCGACCATGAGCGTCACCACGTCACCGGCCTGCCACTCTCCCAGGAGGTCGTCAGCTTCAGACCGGGCGAAATCCCATTTGGTCCGTGGATCGTCGTCGCCGGCCTGGGCGAGCATGCTGGTCGAGCCGTCGAGCACGATCATCGCGTGCTCGGGTGTCGTCCGCTGGCTCGCCATGCCGGGGAGCGCATCCATCGCCGGCCGGGCCAGTGCGAGGGCGACGATCAGGGCCGCGATCAGTTGCAGGATGAGCGGCAAGGTGATGGGCGGCTTGCGGAGACGCCGCTGGTCGGAACTCTCGGCGCTGGCCGGCTCCCAGAACCGGAGGGAAGGCACCGTGATCACCGGCGGCGTGCGCCGTCGCATGTGGATCAGCACGATCGCCGCCAGCGCAAGCAATGCGGCGAGCCCCAATGGAGCAAGCAGGGTCAGCCCGGCCGGCATCACGACACCAGCCCGACGTTGCGCAGCAGCCGCACCAGCGACTGATCGACGGGCTGTTCCGTCGACACCTCGATGTGCAGCGTCCTCGCGCCGCCGCCGAGCCGCGCGAGCTGGCCGTGCCAGTCCGCACGACGCTCCAGATACCCAGCCACCGATACAGCATCGCTCCGGATCGGCATGGTGGCGCGCGATTCGAGATCGGTCGCGCGGTGGGTTTCGGCCAGCGCCAGGAAACGCGCCGGATCGACCTCGGCTGGGTCGCTGACCTGGAGCAAGGCAATCTCCCAGCCCCGGCCCACCGCGCCGCGCATCGCGGTTTCCAGGCGGTCGAGATCTTCGGAAAGGAAATCCGAGACGATGAGCAGGATGCCCGCCCGCCGCCGCTCGTGAACGAGGCGGCTCAAGGCGGCGACCAGGTCACCCTCGCGCTGGGCGTGCAACCGCTCCAGCCAGGCGAGCATGGGCCGGATATTGGTTCTCCCCTGAACCGGTCCGAACCGGCGCTGGGCGTCGGAGCCGACCGGCGTGATCGAGAGGCGATCGAAGTGCCAGAGCGAGAGATAGCCGAGCGCCCCGGCCAGTTGCAGGGCGAAACGCAGCTTGGACGGCAGGCCGGGATCGCTCGTCCAGTCCATCGAGCGGCTGACATCGGCCAGCACGTGCACGTCGAACTCGGTGGTGATCTCGCTTTCGCGGACATAGAGCGCGTCGAACCGGGCGTAGGCACGCCAGTCGATGCGCCGGTAGTCGTCGCCAACGGTGTAGGCCTTGAAGTCGGCGAATTCGGGGGACGGACCCTTGCGCAACGACCGGTGCTCACCCGAGAGACCCGAATTCGCCATCCGCCGTGAACGAAGGATCACTCGGCGCAAGCGGGAGAGCACGTCGTCCGTGAAGAGCGGTTCGATGGTGAGGGTGAGGGAGGGATCGCGGTTCATTCTTGCGGTCCTTCGAAGAAGTCCCGCACCACGTCGCGCAGGTCGTCCGGCGCCCGGTTGCTGTCGGGTCCGGCGAGTCCCACCTCGCCCTGGCTCTCGTCGCCGCTGGCGGTAGTCGATCCCGAACCAGAACCGAGGCTGGACGAACCGGAATCGCCACCGGTCTGGACGCCGCTGTCGGACGTGCCCTGGAGTTCGAGACTCGTTGAGCCGCCGGAGGTCGTGCCGGTGCCGTCGTCGGGTTCGCCACGGTCGCCTCGGCTCGGCGGCGGTTCGCCGGCCTCGCCAACGCCGGGCACGTCGGCCTCGGCCTCAGGGTTCTCGCCCGGCTCCGAGGGGGAATCGACCTGCTGGTCGCCGGAGGTCTGGTCGTTCGCGCCGCTCTGGCCGGTTCCCGCGCCCGAACCCTGGGAAGCCGAGGTTTCGTCGTCGGGCGCGCCTTGCAACCCTTGCTGGCCGGTGCCGGAACCATCGGTGGCGGACCCTGACCCAGCCGAAGACGCATCGCCGCCCGCGTCGCCCGGCTGGCCCTCGGCCGGTTGCTCGCCCGCGCCCTCCGATGCCGAAGAACCGCCGCCTTCCTCGGAGCTGCCTTCCGCTGAACCGGAACTGGACGAGCTTTCGGCGGAGTCCTGGGGCTGATTCGAGACGCCGGGTTGCGCCGAGGCGCCCTCGCCGGGATCGGAGGCCGGTTGCTGGTCGCCGGATTGCCCCTCGCTCGACGACGATTGTTCCGAACCCGACTGTTCACCCTGGGACCCGTCGCTGGAAGACGACGGGTCGCCCGAACCGGTTTGCGCCTCTTCCAGGTCGCGCGCCAAATCTTCCTGCGACTCCACCCCGGCGGCCGTTTCTTCGACCTGGTCCGCGAGTTGGCCGAGCGCGGCTTCCCCTTGGGGTCCGCCCTCGCGCAGGGCGGAGGCCGCATCGTTCGCCGCCTGGGCCAGTTCGGGGTTCTCTTCAGACACGTCCTGGGCGGCCCCTTCGAGGTCCTCGGCCAGTGCCTCGCGGCTTTCCTGGGACATCGCGCCCGCAGATTCCGACGCGGAACGCAGGGAATCAGCCGCCGCCGCGTAGTCACCGCTGGCGATCGACT
>JACCYX010000451.1 GCA_013696265.1 Chloroflexia bacterium | reverse complement strand
GGCACGCCCAGCACCGAACGCACCGGCGGGCCGTCCAGCGTTAGATTTTCCGCAACCGACTGCGCAGGGACCAGGTGCAGCTCTTGCGGGATGGAGGCAATGCCGGCGGCGAGCGCGTCACGCGGATTGCCGAAATGACAGGGTCGGCCGTCGACGGCGACCTCGCCCGCGTCCGATCTATAAACGCCGCTTAGGATGCGAACGAGAGTTGATTTGCCGGCCCCATTCTCGCCGACGAGTCCGACGATCTCGCCCACGGCCACAGAGAGCGAAACGCGGTCGTTCGCCAGCGTCGAACCGAACGACTTCGAGATGTCCTGGGCGGCCAGCCTGACCGGCCCGCGATCGACGATTTGGATAGCCACGTATCGTACTCCCGCGATGATCGGTTGTCTGGCAAAATGCACGACAGACGATTGCCCATGTCCCGAAAGATACGCTGGAAGGATGCTTACGCCATGCCGAAGCTCGCCGCCAACCTCACGATGCTCTTCACAGAGTATCCGTTGCTGGAACGATTCGATCGAGCGGCCGCCGCCGCGTTCAAGGGTGTCGAACTGCTCTTCCCCTACGTGGAGGCGCCGGAAACGGTGATGAACGCCCTGACCCGCAATAATCTCGAACTGGTGCTCTTCAACCTGCCGGCGGGAGATTGGGCGGCTGGCGACCGGGGCATGGCGGCCCAACCCGCCCGTCGCGAGGAGTTCGCCGATGGCTTGAAGGTGGCCGTCGAGTACGCCTCGGCCCTGCGCCCGCGTTGCGTCAATTGCCTGGCCGGGAAGCTGGCGCCCGACGAGAACGCGCTGGCGGTGCTGGCCGAGAACGTCGATCTCGCCGCCGGGGCACTCGACCAGGTGGGCGTGACATTGACGCTCGAACCCGTCAACACCTTCGACGTTCCCGGCTTCGCGCTCCCCACCACCCAATCGGCGCTCGACCTCATCGCGGCGGTCGATAACACAAACGTACGGCTCCAGTACGATATTTACCACGCGTTGCGAATGGACGAGGATCCTTTCGCCTACATCGAAGCGCACGGCGGCGAGATCAGTCACATCCAGATCGCCGATGTTCCCGGTCGTCACGAGCCGGGGACCGGCAACGTTGATTTCGCGAAGCTCTTCAGCGTCATCGATGATTCCGGCTACGACGGCTGGGTCAGCCTCGAGTACGTTCCAGAGGGCGCGACCGAGGACGGGTTCGATCATCTGCGAGAACTTGGTTTTTTGGCCGTCTAGACCTGTGTCACAGGTCAGTACGAGGTCCCACCAGTTCGTCATCCCGAGGAACGAGGGATCACCCGGCGCAGCGAAGCGATAGCCGGTACTTTGGGAGCCTCGATACCGCTTCGCGGGGGATATCGCTCCGCTGCAAGTCGCTGCCTCGCAAGCTCGGAATGACGAGACGGGGATAGCGGTTCCCGCCAGACCTACCACGAGTCCAACATCGACAGAGGCGAAAACACTCATGAAAGACCGACCCGGGCATCCAGATATCCCGACGCTGCACGTCAGCGACCACCCGCTGGTCAAGCACAAGAAGACGTTTCTCTCGGACGAGCGCACGGACACCAAGACGTTCCGCGAACTGACGCGGGAACTGACCACGCTGCTGGTCTATGAAGCAACGCGGGACCTGCCGACCGCCAACCTCCCCTACCGCACCCCAATGGAAGAGTCCGTGGGCGCCCGGGTCACGATCGACATCGGACTCGTACCGATTCTCCGGGCCGGCATCGGAATGGTCGAGGCGGCCGCTGACGTGCTGCCCCACGCGAAGGTCTGGCACCTCGGCATGTATCGCGACGAGACGACGCACCGGCCGGTCAGCTACTACAACAAGCTCCCGGACACCTGTCCCGATGACCTCGTGATCGTGCTCGACCCGATGCTGGCGACGGGCGGATCGGCGGTCGATGCGATTCGCGTGCTCAAGGAGTGGGGCGCGAGCTGGATCAAGTTCGTCGGGATCATCGCGGCGCCCGAAGGCGCGGACAATGTGTACCGGTCGCATCCCGACGTGAACCTTTACGTGGCCGCGCTGGACCGCGAGCTGGATGAACACCGCTTCATCCGGCCCGGCCTGGGCGACGCCGGCGATCGCCTGTTCGGGACCCAGCCGGGCTGATAGCCGCGCTGATTTTCTGACATCGAAAAACTCCTGGCCCAACCGGAATCGTGGTACACTCCGCAACGTCCGTGCTCCTTCGGAGAGAAGATGGTGCGCGCAATATCTCCCTCCATTTGCGAATCAATCGGCTGGCTCCGAGCCAGGCCACATCAAGATAAGGATCCGGGAATCATGGTTGCCCAACTGATTCGTTCCATCGAAGCTGAACAGTTCCAGGACATACCGCAGTTTGGCTCGGGCGACACCGTTCGTGTCCACGCCAAGGTGGTCGAAGGAACCCGCGAGCGCATCCAGGTCTTCGAGGGCGTCGTGATCCGTCGCCGGGGCGGCGGAATCAACGAGAACTTCACCGTCCGCCGCATCGCGGCCCACGGCATTGGCGTGGAGCGGACGTTCCTGATTCACTCCCCGCGTATCGACAAGATCGAAGTCACCCGCTTCGGCCGCGTTCGCCGCGCCAAGCTCTATTACCTGCGAGGCCGCACCGGCCGGGCCGCGAGAATCGTCGAGCGTCGGCGGGACCTCAGCAAGGGCGCTTCCGCGCGATAGCGAATCCCCTGGATCACGCGCATAATGGCCGAAGGTGGAAACACCTTCGGCCATTTCGTTGACCGCATCGGTCGGGAGGGGGCGCGGCGATGACCGTCGGGACACAGCCGAATCCCTTGTCCTGGGAACGGCAAGTGTGGAAAGGCGGCTACCGCCAGGTGGCTGGGGTGGATGAGGTTGGCCGCGGCGCTTTGGCGGGACCACTGGTGGCGGCCGCCGTCATCCTGCCGCCGTCGATTGGCGATGCGTGGCCAGCGGATTCCGGCTGGGCCGCGATCCGCGATTCCAAGACGATTCCGCATGAAACGCGCGTTCGACTCGCCGGCTGGATCGCTGAATCCGGTGCCGTCATCAGCATCGCCGAGGTCAGCTGCCTCGAACTCGACGCGATCGGCCTGGCCGCCGCCAACCGGTGCGCGATGGAACGCGCCGTCCTGGGCCTGCGGATCGACCCGGACATGCTGCTGATCGACGCCCTGACGATCGACCTCGACACGTCACAGATTGGGATCATCGACGGCGACGCCCAGAGCCTGTCGATCGCGGCGGCGTCGATCATCGCCAAGGTCCATCGCGACCGAATCATGGCCGAACTCGATCGATCTGATCCAGCCTACGGGTTCGGCCGGCACAAGGGCTATGGGGTGCCGGCTCACCTGGCCGCCCTCGCCAAGCACGGGCCGTGCCCGCATCATCGGCAGTCGTTCGCACCCGTGAAACAGGCGGCACTCCATCATGGCCACTGCAAGACCATCCACTGATTTCGGCCGTCACGGCGAAGACCTCGCCCGAACGTTCCTCGAATCGTTGGGATATGGCTTCATCGCCCGCAACTGGCACTGCCGGGCGGGCGAGATCGACCTGATAATGCGCGACGGCACGGAAATCGTGTTCGTCGAGGTGAAGACCCGGCACGGGGAGCGGGCTGGCCGGGCCGAAGACGCCGTGTCGCGAAGCAAATCCCGGAAGCTGCTGGCCGCCGGCGAGTGGTACATCATGAAGCATCCTGAGAATCACGACGTGATCTGGCGTTGCGACCTGGTGGCGATCACCGTCTCGCCGGGCCGCCGCCCAGACATCGCCCACTTCGTCAACGCCATCGTGACCGGATGACGGGACAGCTCGAAGCGGGCGACCAGGCGGCGACCGCCGGGGATTGGGTCGAGGCGATCACGGTCTGGGAACAGTTGCTCGACACCGATGAGGGACCTGACGCCACCCAACGCGTACGCTGGTTCCTCGCCGAAGCCTCCCCGGGAGATATGGTCCGGGAGAGCCCCTGGCACCGTCGCGGGACCGTGCTGATCGTGGCGATTGGCTCGGCGGTGGCCGGAACCGCCTGCGTATTCGCGGCCCAGGAAGTCACGGGATTCATTGGGATTGTTTTCGCCGCCGCGGCCTGGCTGTTCTACATCGCGGCCGCCACGCTCGCCGTCGCCTATGCGTTCGGCGTTGGCAACCCATCCAGGGGCAATGGTTCCAGGCTCGATCCAAGCGAACTTCGCCGAGCGCACGAACTCGCGCGGGAGCTTTCCCGTTCATCCGGTGCTGATCGGGCCGCGACGATCTGACCCGTTGCCCCAGCCGTGCGAAGATAGACACCGACACGTTCCGGGAGGGCGTGACGTACCGTCCTCGCCTCCCGGCAGACCGGAGCACAACCATGAACTCGAACTTCCAGGAAACTTCCCCAGGCGGCCCTGGTTCACCCTCGGTCGAGGAGCACCGCAACGAAGCGCCACGAACTGTCAACGTCGCGGTGCTCACGATCAGCGATACCCGGACCAAAGACGACGACCGCAGCGGTGAACTCATTCGCCAGAACCTGCTCTGGCGGGGACACGAGGTGCGAGCCTACGAGATCGTCCCGGATGATCCCGCCCGGATCACGGCCGTGCTCCAGGGCTGGATCGGCGACGAGATGATCGAGGCCGTCATCACCAACGGCGGCACCGGCATCGCCGGGCGCGACAACACGTTCGACGCCATCTCCGGCCTGCTGGAAAAGCGGCTCGACGGGTTCGGCGAACTCTTCCGCATGCTCTCATTCCCGGAGATCGGCGCCGCCGCCATGCTTTCCCGCGCCACCGCCGGTGTCGCCAACGGCACGGCGATCTTCAGCACGCCCGGATCGAGCAACGCCGTCAAGCTCGCGATGGAAAAACTGATCGGACCTGAACTCGGTCATGTGGTCCACGAGATCACGAAATAACGGTCCAATGGTTCCCGTCAACAATGCTTTCACTGGAGTGACAGATCGTGAGTGTGCGTAAACCGCA
>JACCYX010000457.1 GCA_013696265.1 Chloroflexia bacterium | reverse complement strand
CGGCTCCCGGAAGCCCTCCGACTCCACCCGGTACGTCTTTCACCGGCGGTTGATCTGCCTCGTCTTCGTCCTCATCGGGCTCGTCGGCGCCCCCGGTCTGGCGTCGGCCGGACCCATCATCGTCGAGACGGAAGACGCGGGCGGGGGCGGTGGCGGCGTCGTGCTGGCCGAGTCGGGCAGTGGGGCCATCGAACACGTTGACGGCGGTGCCCTGGGTCCTCAGGTGACCGCCAACCAGCGGGTGGCCGCCCGGCTCTTCGATGAAGTCTTCCTGCGGCAGACGCCCGAGGTCTGCGCCCTGCTGATGAGCGCCACCGCGGTTACCCACACCCCGGCCGAGGACTTCGCTGGACCAGCCGGCTTCGAGCAGTACGTGGCCGAGGTCTGGACCGCGTATCCGAATGCCTCGTTCGCCATCGACGAGGGCGTGACCGACGGCGACCTCGTGACCCTGCACTGGACGCTTGGCGGCCAGCGGGCCGCGCAGCTCGATGGGCTCGCCATCCTCCGCTTCGAGCAAAACATGATTGCCGAATCGTGGATCGAGTACGCCGAGGCCGCGCCGGTCGCGCCCAACGTGGCCCCGGAACTCTGCCCCCCCTGCCGGGAACCGTAGCGATCGAGCATTCCATTGGGGAAAACGGAGAGGAACGCAAAGAGGCCGGTGGACATCTCCACCGGCCTCTTCGCGTCATTCAAACGGATTCTGGATGCTCACTCTTAATTCTGTGGTGCGGATGCATCCGGGCGGACAACAGGATCGACAAGATCCGAGTGACGCCAGGCGTCGTTCGCGGTCGATCCAGAGCCTGTCCAGAGCGCAGCGTGGGATCCGCCCCTACGATCGGATGGTATTCCGCGGTTGTCCGAAAGCCGAATCAGGCGGTGATGCCGCGCAGGCGGGCCATGCCGAGTTCGCTCATCAGGGCCATCCCGGCATACCACTTGATGCGGGTGCGGGTGGCGTCCCTGGTCTCGAGTTCGCCCACCGTTTCGATCGTGATCCCACCGTGCTGCAAGCCCATCAGGCCGGTGCTCATCCCGAACTTGAGGGCGAAGACTGAGGAGCAGACGGCGCCGGACGTGCCCTGGACTTCGTTGTCAGGCACGAAATCGTCCACGATGATCGGGATCCCGTCGTAGGTTTCGACCTGCTGGCCGAACTGGTCGACGTGATTCTCAATCACGGGCCCCGCGGTCCGCCTCGCCTGTTTCAGGCCGCGCCGGGTGCGGCGGGACATCAGCAGTACATCGGGCTTGCCGGGCTTGACCTTATCGACCAGTTCGTCGAGCTTCGGCAGGCTGATCGCCGCGCCGTTGGCGGCCTGGTCGACGATCTGGGAGGCGGGAGTCAGTTTCCTGACCCCGTCGAAGCTGTTCGCGTCCCCGGTGATGTCCCCGGAGACGAAGGTGTCGTTGAACTTGTGGGCGATAGCCTTGGCCCGGTTGGCGATGACCTCGGCTTCGAGGTCGTTGGCATCGGCGTAGGTCGCCTGCAGGAAATTGTCGACATCGGCATCGCCGCCGAGGATCGTCAGGTTCGCCGTGTGGCTGGAGAAGGTTGGGGTGGCTTCGGTCCAGGTTCCGAGCGGGGCGTGGAACGAGGCGGCGGGCATGGTGGCCTCGCGGGTGTAGCGGACGCTGGTCCCGGTCACGTCCATGAAGGGCAGGAACTGCAGGATCATCGAATCCTTGACGATGGTGTCGATCACGCCCCGCAGGAGCATGTCGTTGGAAAGCCGGGCGGCTTCGACCTGGGTAAGGGCCATGGAAGTCTCCTCCTGAATCGGGAGCGTGCGTGAGGATGGGCCGGGGAACGGTCAGGCGAGGGTGTTCCGGGTCCGTTGCAGGATGCCGCGCCGCAGCTTCTCGGAGGCGGGCATCCGGTCGAGATCGAGGGGGGCGGGACCGCTGCCGCCCGCGGGAACCGGCTGGGTGGGAACCGCGTCGGCCACCGGCGCGCGATTGGCCTGGATGCGGTCCGCGAGGTTGGCGTACGCCTGGCGGGCCGGCTCGATGCTGGCCAGGAGTTCGGTGAGCGACGCTCCGGCGACGAGTTCGGGAACCACTTCGCGGTGCGCTTGCA
>JACCYX010000450.1 GCA_013696265.1 Chloroflexia bacterium | reverse complement strand
CTCCGGGGACAGCATGACCATGAGGGATCCTCCAATCTCCACCAAAGACGTCCAGTCTACCAAAGTGCCGTTGTAGTACTAGGTGGCCGAGGTCGGCCTCCGGCCGAAGCGCTATCGCTTCGCTGCCTCCTGCGTCGGAATGACGGCAAGGGGAGCGCGCATGCCGGACGCGAGATGCTGGTGTGGCAACTATTGTTGCACTCTCCGAGGTATCGATTAGCTCAGAAGCGCGGCGGCGTCCTGGTCGACGATCGCGATCAGGCGCTCCCCGACGGTGCGCAGGAACGACCCCGGCACGTCGGCGGTGATTGGTCCTTCCAGCGTTGCCTTCAGGATCTCGGCCTTGCTCGAGCCCGACACGATCAGGACGACCAGGTCGGCGTCGAGGATCGTGCCGATGCCCATCGTCATCGCCTTGTCCGGAATGGCCTGATCGCCATCGTAATAGCCGGCGTTCTGGTCACGCGACTCATCGGTCAAGTCGATTACGCGAGTACGTGATTCGCGCGGGGATCCCGGCTCGTTGAAACCCACGTGGCCGTTCGGGCCGAGTCCAACAACCGCAAGCTTCAACCCACCAGCATGTTCGATGTCCCGCTCGTAGGCACTTGCCGCACTCTCCGGATCGGCCGCCTGTGACGGCATCAAATGAACATTGTCGCGGTCGAGGTTGGCCGGAGCCAGGAAGACGTCGTTCAACCAGGCGGTCAGGCTGGTGGCGTCCTCGATGCCCTTCCCGAAATACTCATCCAGGCAGAAGAGCTGGACGGCCGAGAAGTCGAGTTCCCCAGCCTGGATTCTCCGGACGAGTTCCGCGTACATCCCGCGCGGGGTCTCGCCGGTTGGCAGCGTGAGCGCCGCGTCCGGGGTTTCCCGCACGATACGGGTGACGATATCGGCCGCCAGCCGGCTCACTTGCGCGTAGTCGGCCACAATGTGCAAGTGGAGCCCGAACGCCGCGCCGCGCGAATCGATCACCTCGTTGTTCGTCATGATGACTCACTCTCCCGTTCGCTGTGTCGATTACCTGAGGCGAACCGGGCTCGCCCGGCCAGGATGTCTCTTCAACGTCCTATGATAGACGCTGGCTAGATCGACGAAGCCCATGGTGGTTGCCAGGAAAGCGTGTTCATGTCGGATTTCTCGCAGCCGCTCCACGCGATCGACGAATGGGTCCGCGACGGAATCGTGCGTGGGGCCTCGGCGGCGGTCTGGCATCGCGGGGAGATTGTGGCGACCCGCACGGCGGGTCTGGCGGCGGAGGATCGGCCCGTGCGGGACGATACCCTCTTCGCCCTGGCGTCGGTCTCGAAGCCGATCACGGCGGCGGTGGTGATGAAGGCGGTCGACGACGGCGACCTGTCGCTCGACACGCCGGTTGCGGCGATCGTGCCCGAATTCGGGGAGGTCGACGATCCGCTGGGCGACGACGTGCTGCCCCAGCTGGAGGCGTTGCGGGAGCGCGTCACGGTCCGTCACCTGCTCTGTCACACCTCGGGCCTGCCCGAAAACATCGGGGTCAAGCGGATCAGGATGCGCGACCTACCGGCGCTGGAGCACCTCATCGACGCGATGTGCGGGTTACCGTTGCAATCGGCGCCCGGTGAGCTGCTGCGCTATTCGAACGCCGGGTTCGGGATCGCCAGCCGCGCGCTAGAACGGGCAACCGGCGTGCCATTCCACGACTATCTCCAGACCCGAATCCTCGATCCCATGCGCCTGACGGACATTGCGACGCGGCCCGATGCGTCCTGGAGCGATCGCCTGACGCACACGGATGACGCGGCGTCGGCTGGCACACCGGCCGAGAGCTACAACAGCCCGTACTGGCGAGCCCTGGGCATACCGTGGGGCGGGTACTTCGGGACGGCGACCGCGCTGGCCACGTTCGCCGGGTCGTTCGTTGGCGGTGCCGGCGGCGTCCTTTCCGACGATACCCGGCGAGAGATGATCATCGATCAAACCGGCGGCGTGCCCGGTGGCGTGGGAACGGCGGGCGTGCATTGGAACCGGGGGGCGTGGGGTCTTGGCTGGGAGGTTGCCGATGACAAGCGTCACCACTGGACGGGCTCGCTCCGCTCACCCCGGACGTTTTGCCATTGGGGCCAGTCCGGAACGCTGGTCTGGGCGGACCCGGATCGCGAACTCGCGCTGGCGGTGTTCGGCAATCGCGCGGTGCATCGTCCGTGGCCCCTCAAGCCGCCGCGCTGGGCTCAGCTCAGCGACGACCTGGTGCGGGCGGCCGATCGAACCTGACGCGAAGCCCGGGTCGTTTATCGGCATGCCGCTACCAGGTCCGCTCCGTGTTTACCCGGATTTCGAATGACAAGCGGAGATCCAAGCCAGGACCGCGTCGGCGGTGCCGCTCACGGTCAGGTCCGTGGTGTCCAGCAGGTCCCATGATGGAGTGCCGGCCCCGGCGTGGTCGATGAGCCAGCGGTTGAAGCGCACGTGTTCCTTGATGAAGGCGGGATCGCCGGATTCGCGCCATGCCGGACGCGCTCGCAATCGACGCGCCTGCTCCTCCGGGTCGGCGACCAGGGCAAGATAGTGCGTCTCCCCGACGTAGCGCCGCTCTGGCTGCCGCTCGAGTGTTTCCGGCACCTGCGTGCCACACAGAATCACGGATTGGGGACCCTGGTGGATGTTCCTGACCATCCGCAACCAGGCGTTCCAGTAGCGGTCAAGCCCGGCCCCGTCCGAGACATCGATCGCGCCCCAGAGAATGTCGCTCTCCAGCACGAGAAAACCTGGTTGGCGCCTCGTCAGTTCGTGACAGATGGCGGTCTTCCCCGTGCCGCTGGCGCCAGTCACTACGTACAGCGGGCGACGGCGGAACCGGATGCGCGCGCCGCACGACCCGCAGATGGCCGTCGCAAAGACGGGATCGGCGTCAGCCAGAACCTCCCGCTCGACCTCATACATTCCGCATGTAGGACAGACATTGAACATCGCGGGAGTTCCTCCCTTCTCGCCAGCATTCGATGGCGCGTCAAGTATCGTATGCTCAGGACTGTCAACACGCTGGTGGCTCCGGGCCGCCAACGATCGCGCCATCCGGGAGACAGTCCGCCGCATGCCTCGCCCCAGCATTGAACATGAAGCGCCCCCAAAATCCCGCAGGTCCACCCGAACCGAAGCTGCACCGCGTTCCAGGTTGATGGCGTTGACTGCATTCGTCCTGATCCTGGCGGTGGGCATCCTCGCCTACCCGGCCTTTGGATTGACCGCCGAGACGCGAACCGCCGGCGAGGTGGTGATCGGGCCGGCCGAACGGATCGCCGAGGACGTTTACATCGCGGCGGGCACGGTCGAGTTCAACGGCCAGGCCGATCGCGATGTGAACATCGCGGCGGGTGAGGCCATGATCGACGGCACGATCGGCGGTTCATTGCAGGTCGCCACGGGACAGACGGAGATTGCGGGCACGATCGACGGCTCGCTGCGCATCCTCAGCGGTTCAGTCCGGATCTCGGGAAGCGTCGGGGGCGACGTGGTGATGGCCGGCGGGCAACTGGAACTGACCAGCAGCGGCCAAATCGGCGGTAACCTGATCGTCGCGGGCGGCGAGGTCGATCTGCGGGGGAACGTCGCCGGGGATGTCTCCGGCTATGCGATGCAGGCGACCCTGGGTGGCGCACTGGGGGGATCGGTGGACATCGATACCAGCGACCTCAGTGTCCTCAACACGTCCAGGATTACCGGACCGGTGAGCTACACCAGCCGCCAGGAAGCGGATGTCGATGCCAACGCCCAGCTTGCCCAGGGCATCGAGCGGGAGGACCTGGACCCCTGGGGCGGTGGTGACAATCCGTTGTCGCGTGCGTCGGGCCCACTCCTGCGCACCCTGTGGGCGCTCGTGGCGGGCGCCCTGCTGGTTGTGGCGGCGCCGCGGCTCGCAAACCAGCTCGGCAGCAACGGCATGCGTGTACTGCCGTCGTTCCTGATGGGGCTGCTGGCGGTGATCGCGGTCCCGATCGTGGCGTTCGTGCTGCTGGTGACGGTAATTGGAATACCGGCCGGTCTCATTCTGCTCGCCCTGTACATCGCGGCGCTCTACCTGTCGCAGGTGTTCGTCGGAATCACAATTGGCCGGTTCGTCCTGCCGGGCGGCTGGAACGATGGCAGCCGGGGATTTCACCTGCTGGCGATGACGCTCGGCGTGGTGGCCCTGGGCGCCCTGCGCCTGATTCCGGTGCCGTACCTGCATTCGATCCTGAGCGTGCTCATCACGATCTGGGGCGCCGGCGGCGCCCTGATGTTGCTGGGATCGCTCAACCGCCAAAGCCGCCTGGAGGCGGGCTGAATTAGATGCTTTCCACCGTGAGTTCAGGCCTCGCGCCACTCATACGGACTCAGGATAAAGAGTGATGGAAACATCAGTCGTACGGGCGGACCTGATTCGACCGCCAACTGCGTCTGGCCAACCGTATGCTGGTCGAATCTGTTGTCCGCCGGGATACCCCGCCGCGCGGAACCTCCATTGATCAGCCGAAGGTCGTATCAGGACGCCAAGATCCGGGTGGACGACAGGAACGACCAAGATCCGGGTTGCGGAGGTGGCTACCTTGGGTCGATTCAGGTCCGCCCGTATGAAAATCGACGCGACTCGTGGTTACTCAGTGTGCGCCGATCCGGCCCCGAACGTTGAATCGGACTGGCCAGCGCGGTCGATGGCGTTGAACAGGATGCGATAGGTGCCGCGCGCCTGGGCCCGGAAATAGGGCCGGAACCCGATCAGCACCACGCGCCCGCCGCCGTACCGCACATCGACCAGCGCGCTCTTGCCTTCGATCTTCTCCCAGCCATTGATCCAGCCGCTCAGCCGGGGGTTCGACCGCGGGTAACGGGCGATGGTCGTCACGTCCTTGTCGGCGCTAGTGAAGACCATGCCGTCCATGAAGAGGACGGCCGTTTCGCGGGGCAGACCGAATCCGAGCGGATGCGTGTTATCCACGACAACACGGAGAAGCGATCCCGGACATGAAAACTGGTCGGCCGGAATGTCGCGCAGGGCATTCTCGACCGGTAGGGCGAAGGCGTCGATGACCGCCCGGGCCGACCGGTCGATGGCGATCAGGTCGCCGCCATCGGCCACGAATCGACGGAGCGCCTCCATCCCCGCGTCGCCAAGCCCTCCAACGTATTCGGGAGGATAGGGATCCTTCTCCCGCGTCTTCTCCGGGCGACCATCCACGACATCGGCGGCGATCATTTCCGGAATTAGCAGCACATCGAACTTGTCCCGCAGGCCTCCCTGGCGGATGTCGGCCGGGCGGAGCGTTTCGTACGCGTAGCCGTAATCTTCGAGAACCCATCTGGCCCAGCCCTCGTCGATGCTGGCCGTCCAGGGTTTGAAGACGCCGAGGCTAACCGGAGCCTGGGACAGGACCGGCGATCCCGACGCGATGTTGACCGCGCGGGCGCGGGCGCCGGTCAGTTCCACCACGTCGCGGAGGGCCGCTTCGGTGATGGCGTCGATGGCGATCAGGGCGTCCCCTGGCCGCACGTCGCCCGCGGGTGATGGGTCAACGGCACGGACGACGGAAACGCCTCGCTCGTGCAATTCCTGGATCGCGTCGGCGATTGCGTTCGAGCGGGCATCGATGGCCCAGGCGGTCGTTTCGCCGTCCGCCGCGGCGAGCGTCCCGATGGCTGCCGTGGGCTCGGTCACGAGTTGTAGGGGCAAATCGTCGGCCAGCGGCTGGTCGATCCGCACCACACTCACGCCCATCTGGATCGGCAGGGTGTGACCCGAGATGTCGTAGGGTTCCAGGAGTGGTCCATCCGGCCACTTGCGGAGGTCGGGATAGTTCTGGACCTCAAGCAGGGTTTTGGCGAACGGGCCGGCCGGCTGGTCGAGCCGAACGACATGGCTGCCGGCCGGAAAGGTGATGCCGTCGGCCGCGAAGGCGTCGGTTGCGCGACGCACCTCGACGAGCCCCTGTTGCAGGAGCGCGAGCAACTCGGCCGTGGCGCGGGGATCGCGCTGGTCCGGCGGGATGACGAAGGCGTACGGCTTCTCGGTTCGTGCTGAAGACCGCCTGGCCAGGGTGGAGTAGTCCTCAAGCCACTGTCGCCGATTTCTTGCCAGGTGATCGAGGAATGCCCGCGCGGCGATCAGGTCGTAGCTCACGATGTCGGCGATCGACCACGAACCCGCCTCCCAGGGCAGCGGCTGGTTCCAGGCCCGGATCCGGGGATCGATGCCGTAATCGGCGTTGAGGTCGTCTTCCTCAAGGATCACTGTGGTCGCCAGCTTGGCGCTGGCCGCTTCGCTCAAGAGGTCGACGCTGCCGTGGTAGTTACCGTAGGCCAGCGACGGCGAGTAGTTATCGAAAATGGCGTTGGTGACCACGCCGGGCTTGCCGGCGGCGGTCAACCGCTGGGCGATGTGACTGCCGAGAGCCGAGAATCCTTGCTGGATCAGCGGATCCTGGTTGGGATCGAGCGGATCGATGAACGGCGGCACCATGAATCGCGGTCCGAAGCGACCCATCTGGTGCATGTCGAACACGGCTTGCGGGTGTTCCCGGTTGTGCAGATCGACGTAGAGGCGGGTTTCGTCCTGAGTCTGCATGAACCAGTCGCGGTTATTGTCGTGCCCCACGTATGGATGATAGAGCCAGGGCATCTCCACCCCCTCGTGTGGGGTGCCCAACCAGCGGGCGTACCAATCAGAGATCATGGCGACGCCGTCGGGATTGTGGCTCGGAACCAGCAGGGTGAGGGTGTTGGCCAGCACGTCCAGTGCGGCTCCGTCCTCGGCGATCGCCAAATCGTAGGCAAGCTGCATGGCCATCAACATCGCGCCGATTTCGTTCGAATGTTGGGTCGCGAGTATCACCCCGACCGACCGAGCCTCATCGATCAGCGGCGCGGCCGCTTCCGGACTCGTGGAGCGCGCATCCCAGAGCCGGTCGAGTGCGTCCCGATTGCGTTGGCGCGCCTCGGGACGGAGATTCTCGGGAGCCGAGACGGCGACGACGAGGTAGGGCCGTCCCTCCGTGGACTGGCCCAAAACTTCGACCTCAACGCGATCCGAGGCATCCGCCAGCGCGGTGAAGTACCCCACGACCTGATCCCAGTTCGGCAGCCAGCCCGCCTCGCCGAGGTCGTGTCCCAGGAAGGCGCGGGGCGTCGGCACGTGTGACGAGACTGATGCGCTCCGCCGTCGCTTGCGCGGCGTGACCGAGGCGAGAATGTCACGGGCCTGGGCGATCCAGGCGTCGTCGAAGAGCAGGACCCCCGCGTCGGTGGTCCTGCTCGCCGGTGGCAGTGTTCCGTCTTCGATTCTGGCTTTGATCAAATATGGCGAGAGTTCGAAGGTCGAGGCGACGTGGGAGGTAGTGAGGTATCCGTCGAGATCCGAAAGTTTGGCCCTGGGCACCGCACGGTCCTTCTCTTTTTCGTGTAACACGCGCCGCGCGCGGGGCGCAATCGACCGCTAGTCTACCATCGTTGGACAGTGACCGGGCGAGAAAATCAGGGTGGCGGGAACCAGCTACTCTTCGACGGTCTCGTTCCGGGAGGCCTGGTGGAGCGTCTGATCCGCGCCACGCCGCCCCAGCAGCGCATACATGCCGGTGTAGGTGTAGGTGACGCCATACGTCTGTGCCGACCAGTTGACTGCTTCGCTGACCGTGCGGAACTGACCGTTCCGCGAGCGCCCCACGAGATCCGCGATCTGGCTCTCGGTCAGGCGCGATGGGCGCCCGGGCGCCGCGTAGCCCGGCGTGCGCAGTAACACGGCGTCGAGCCCACCCTGCCGGTACCAGGAAACCCAGCGTTGCACGGTGCGGTAGTCGACGCCGACCGCGCGTCCCGCCTCGCCGATCGACGCGCCGCTGCGCAGCAGCCAGAGCGCCTGGAGCCGGGCCCGACGGTGTCCGTTTCGCTCGCGTTCATACATGGCCTGAAGCGTTTCAGGTGATTCGGTCCATTCGACGACCAATGGTCGACCGCGCATGGTTACCCCTCCTCAAGTTCACCGCCGGTATTCCGGCGGCTGATGACGATCCGCGCAACGGCGGATGAAGCGAGGACCCTGGACCCAGTGCCTTCTATTGTACCTGTGCGACTGCCAATCGCGTAAGACCGTCCGATTTTGCACAATGTACTCGTATCACTCTTCATGTTCAAGATCACGGGGGCCGAATGATTTGGGCAACAGGTCTCCGAGCGGGATGGCCAGGATCGAATCGCGGCCGTCCATGAGGACCATCATATCCCCATTCGCCGGTTTGAACTCGTTCATCACCTGACGGCAGGCGCCGCACGGCGTGGTGCCCGCCGCCTTCGGGGCGCTGACGGCGACCGCCAGGATTGACCGGTGCCCCAGGGCGGCCGCGGAATGAATCGCGACTCGCTCGCCGCAAACGGTGAGGCCGAAACTGGCGTTCTCGACATTCACGCCCGTCACGATATCCCCGCTTTCGGTGAGGACGGCGGCTCCCACCGGAAAATGGGAGTAGGGGACATAGGCATGTTGAGCCGCACGACGCGCCGCATCGATCAGGTCCGCCTGGATCCTGGGCGTTAGCCCTCCCTCGTTCCGGTTGGTCTTGGCGATCACGTGAGCCACCTCCGCCGCCCGCGTTGCTGGTACCCTGCATATGGCAATATACGACAGCGTGAATGCCCTGGCGTGGTTTTCCACAGAATTGCCAGAAACCTGGCATCGCCTCTCAAGGAACGGAAATGACGGAACCGATCGACCCCAGACATTCGACCAATCCCGCGCGCGATCCCGTCCTCCACGGCGCCGCCATCTTCCTGGGCGAGGTTCTCGGCATCACCGATGCGCCAGACTACCTGGCGACGGACCTGTCGCCGATCAAGCGTGACGCCAACGCCTCGATCTTCACGATCCAGCTCGACTCGTCGGTTGGGCCGGCCGCGTTCCTGGTGTATGCCTATGTCCTCGAACAACGAGGCGGCGACGGTCGTACCGGCAAGGAACTGTTCGACGCCGGGCTGATCACCCTGCAACAGGCGGCCGAGCGATCGGCGCCGGGGCCCCGCGCCGTTGCCCACGCCGAATCCGATACCCTGGGACTGATCCTGGCCACCACGCCGGGCACCTATCGCGCCCTCACCGGTGATAGCGAGGCACACGACACATCCGCCGCGACGGCGCCTGACTTCGCGGCGATCGAAGAAGCGTCCAACCGGTTGCGCGGCGAAATCGCCCAGGACCTCCTCCAATCCCTGAAGAACGCTAACGCCCAGGCCACGGATTGGCTGGCGGCGATCCAGGCCGCCAGCCAATCCGATGTGGACGACGACGAACTGGACGAGATGCTGGCCTTCACCGACGACGAAACCGAGCTGGCGCTCTACCTTCTCGATGATGAGTCGATCGGCAACCTCCTGCGGGCCCTCAACCTGCTGGTGGCGTCCGCGCAGCAGCAAGCGGCGCGCGGCATCGAGCGGGACTGATCAAAAATCGGGTATTCGGCGTAGGGGAGGCCCCATCATAGGTGATGTCCTCTACCCGCCCTTCGCGGCGACCGTCACGTCAATCTCCTTGAGGCGGGCGATCAATTCGTCTTCGGTATAAACGATCCCCAGCGAGCCTTGCATGCCGCCGACGATGAAGGGGTTGATGTAGAACGCCTGGTTGTCGATGCCGCTCCGGGCGGGGTCGGGCAGTTGCGCCAACCGGATATCGGTCGCGAGACCCAGAACGCCGTGGTAACGCGTTGGGTCGACGCGCTTGTTGAGGCAATCCATGTAGCCGGCTTCCCAGTTGGTTCCCGAATCCTCGCTTACCTGGCAGATATAGACGTTCGCCCATTCCAGCGCCTCAAGATCGGCGGCGTAAATTTTGCCGGCGGTGATGTCGGTCCTGGTCTTGTCGTTGATCGGCTCGCTCTCGTTCGGGCAATAGACCTCGAACCCATGCTCCCGGAGCAGTCCGGCCAGCCAGAGGTTGTAGCGAACCTCCGCGGACACAAACATCGGTCCGCCCAGGTAGACCCTCATCGATCGCCGCCTTCCATTGGTTCGGTTGGTTCGGCGGCGCCGAACGACCCGTAGCGCGATTGCCATTCGGAGGCTTTCGACGGCGGCACGCGGATGAACGTGGCCGTGGCGTTGGCCAGGAGGACGCGGTCCGCGTCCCGCCGGATTTCGCCACGCATCTCGATCGCCCGGCCACGATCCCGCACCAGGAACCCGATCGCCGTCGTCGCCTCACCAAGCACCACTGGCTTGCGGTAACGGGTCGTCAACTGGCCGGTGACGGCCCAGATGCCGTGGCGCGCCAGTGACCAGGCCATCACCTCGTCGAGCACCGTCGTGATGATTCCCCCGTGAACCATCCCGGTGTAGCCCTCGGTGCGCGACGCCGGAACGAAAGCGGTGAACACGCCGTATCCATCCGGGTCGGGTATCAGGTTCAGTTGCAGGCCATGCTCGTTCAACCGCCCGCACCCGAAGCAGTTGTGATCGGTGGCGTCACCACCTCCCGGATCGAGCGGTTCCCGGTCAGTCGTCATCGACCTGGCGATCCTCCATCGACACGCGTTTCGCGATGCCCGATAGCGCCTCGCCGGCGCTGGCCCCGACCCGCACGTCGGCGAGATCGTCAATGGGTGTCGACGACTGGTTGATGATGACCAGACGAGCACCGGCATCCTTCGCGATGACGGGCAGCCTCGCGGCCGGATTGACGACCAGCGAACTGCCGACTACGAGCATCAGGTCAGTGGCCTGGGCGACGGCGTGGGCGGTGCGGAGCGCCCGCTCGGGCAGCGCCTCGCCAAACAACACGGTCCCTGTCCGCAGCACGCCGCCGCAGACCTGGCAGCGAGGGTCTTCTTCCCCCGCTTCGAGGCGGCGTTGGATCTCCTCGCCGCTCCAGGATCGCCCGCATCGGGTGCAGCGAATGACGTGGGTCGAACCATGCAACTCGATCACACGGTCGTCGCTGTTGCCGGCCTTCTGATGGGGGCCATCGATGTTCTGGGTAATCACGGCCAGCAGCCGGCCGGCGGCTTCGAAGCCAGCGATCGCCTCGTGGCCGGCGTTGGGAATCCGGGCCGTCATTTCGGGATAGCGGTGCCGGCGATCTTGCCAGTGCTCGACCCTCGCCTCGCGATCGGTGCGGATCGTGTCGATGTGGGGGATGGCCTGGCGGGCCCAGACCCCGTTCGGGCCACGATAGTCGGGAATGCCCGACTCCGTACTGATTCCGGCGCCGGTGAAGACCGACATGCGCTCGCTCGACCGCACCAGGTTGGCGATCTGGTCGAGGACACCTGGCGGAGCAACCGGCGGGGCGGAAAAATTCGCTGCTGATTCTGGCAAAGGTGCGGAACTCCGTTTTCATCGCGATCGAACGACCGTTCACGAACGGTCCCTCTCTATTGTCGTCGGTTCCAGGCATTCAAGTACACCGGTCATCCTGCCAGGGCGGGGAAAACGGTCTAGGTCGCTTGTGTACGTACGGGTAGCGTGGTAGCATCCAGTCCAACGATGTGCCGAATTGTCACGATCACCTGGCTGCACGATCGGGCACGAGGGGTTGCCCTGGTGCCGCGACCCGTGATGATCGCCAAAGGTGCTGTTCGGGGATGTGGTTCGGGGATTGGGGAGAGAAACGATGCTGGTGACGGATCTCGCGTTGCGCGATATGGAAGCCGGCGCCAGGGGCCTGACTGATCGCCTGGGGCGACTGGTCCGCCGGGTCTTTCGCCGCACCGGGTCCATGCCGAAGGAACCCGCTTTGACACCGCTTGCGCCTGAACCCCATCCCCATTTGCGATTGGTCAACGCCACCGATCCGGACAAACCGGTCGCCTGGCCCAGGGTTTCCGAAACGGTCGTTGCGTTTCGCTGGCGACGGCATCCGCAATTGCTCGGGCAGTCTACCGCCGCCAGGCCGGTCGATGTCGAGGATCATGAACGCAGTGCCCGATCGGCGGCGGTGCGCGGTCTCTTCCTCGCCCGGAGCGGACGGTTCGATGACGCCAGGTCCGCGTTCGCCGTCGCCGCCGAATCGTCCATCGACCTGACCGCCATCCCCGGTTTCTGGGACCTCTCGCGCTCCGGCATGCTGGCCGCCGCCGCCGCGTACGAAGATGTGGAACGGTTCCGGGAGGCATCGGCCCTCAGCGCCCGCATTCGCCTCAGATACCGCCCGCGTTCGATGTCGACCGTTCCCGCCGGGCGGAATCGGCGGCGAACGGCGTCTGGCTCGTAGATTCCCCACCAAGGTCAAACGCTTCCAGAGGACAGCCCATACGAAGCTGGTTCTCGGCGTCCTGCCGCCTGACCGCGAGTTGCAACCTGACCCGCCCGCTGGTGAATGGCCAGGAGCGGCGCATCCTCCGGGACCGCGGTCGAGCTGCCTGTTCCCCACACCTGCACCTCGGCGACGTAGCCAAGCGTGGTCACGCCATTCGGGTTGTCGAAGACGAGACGCACGTACTGGGCCGAGGCGTCCGTAGACCATCCTTCCCAGGTGAACGGCGCGCGGTTCGACGTCGTGACCAGTTGCGTCCAGTTGTTCCCATCCGTCGAAATCTGGAGCCGCATGCTGTCCGCTCCGCCCGACTGAAGATACATCCACCGGATTCCGGTGAGGGACTGGATGCTGCCCAGGTTGATGGTCAGGCTCGCCTGGCCCACGCCATCGGCGGAGACCCAACTCGTCTCCTGGCTCCCGTCGATCGCGCGCCAGGCGTTGTTGCCGCCGTTCGTGCCCCAGACATCGGTGATTTGCAACGGCGAGCCGCCGAATTGCGGATTGGAGCCGACCATTGCCGAAGGTGCCTGGGTCGGAGGTTCCGTTACCTCGGTTGGCCGCGGCACGGATGGTTCTGGTTCAACGTCCGGTTCTTCGGTCGCCGGAGGCGATGTCGGAGCCGGAGTCGGCGTCGGCGTTGGCGGCTGCGATGAGATGAACTCCGCCGCGACGAATCCATCCTGGTTGCCACATCGCACGCCCTGCCAGCCGTCGGCCGCCGCGCCGCGCACATCCACCATCGCGCCTTCGCCAAGGGCCACGATGATCCCTGAACTCGTGGATGGCTGCGTTCGGCAGTTGACGCGGCCGCCCCCAGCGTTCGCGATGTAGCCGGTCCCGGTCACGCCGGGCGTCGCTGTCGGTGTTGGGGTGACGGGTGTGGCGGTCGGTGTCACCGGAGTTGCGGTTGGAGTGGCCGGCGTGGCGGTGGGCGTCACTGGAGTCGTCGTCGGCGGCACCGGGGTTGGTGTGGCGGTAACGTCAGGCGGCGCGAGCGCCAGTGACTGCTGTTCCATCGAGATGTATTGCGCGAAGACATACGCGTTCCGGCTGGCGCAGCGCACTGGCTGCCAGCCGCCCTGCGCAGCTCCGCGAAGCTCCAGCCGCGTCCCTTCGGGCAGGCTGGCGACGATCGTACCCGCAGTGGACGGTTGCAAGCGGCAGTTGACTCGCGATCCACCAGCGTTCGCGATGAATCCGAACGTGCTGGTTCCAGGAGACGGCGTTGGAGTGGGCGTGGGTGTCGACGAGGACACCGCCACGTACTGACCGAAGATGTACCCGTCGCGGTTGGCGCAGACCACCGGTTGCCAGCCGCCGAGGAGCGGACCGCGCAGCCGGACTTCGGTGCCTTCGGGAAGGCTCGTGATGATCGTCCCCGCCGTCGAGGGCTGCAACCGGCAATTGACCCGGGATCCCCCCGAATTGGCGATCGTGCCGAACGTGGCCGGCGCGGGCGTACCGGGCGTCGCGGTTGGGGTTGGTGTTGACGACCCGGATTCAAGCTCGAGGTACGCTTCCGACACCCAGCCGTCCCGGTTGACGCAGGTCACCGGGTACCAGCCGTCTGATTCGGGGCCACGCACGGCCACCCGTGTCCCTTCGGGAAGCGAGACGATGATCCCGCCGTTGGTCGATGGGGTCGTGCGGCAACGCAGGTTCGCCCCTCCGGTGTTGGCTACCACCCCGAATCCGCCGGGTGCCTGCGTCGGCGCGACCGTTGCCGTGGGCGATGGCGAAGGTGTTGGTGATGGCGTCATCGTCGCCGTTGGCGACGGGGTCGGGCTGGGTGTCGGTATGACTGTCGGAGTCGGGCTGGCGGACGGCGTGCCCCAGACCTCGACCTCGGCCAGGTAGCCGAGCACCGGGACACCGTTCGGGTTGTCGAAGACGAAGCGCACGTACCGTGCGCGGGATGTCGTTCGCCACCCTTCCCAGGTGAGCGGTACCCGGTTCGAGGTGGTCACGAGCTGGCTCCAGGCGGTGCCATCGCTGGAGATTTGGAGCCGCATCCGGTCGGCGCCGCCGGAGAGCCGATACATCCAGCGCACGCCGGAGAGTTGTTGCTCCCGTCCCAGGTCGAACGTCACCATCGACGTGCCGGGGATGTCCACCGAGGTCGTAGACCACGACGTGGACTGGTCGCCGTCGTACGCGCGGGTCGGCGACGATGAGTTGGGCGAGGCCGAACTCGCGGCGATCGGCAGGACCGATCCGCCAAGTTGCGGGTTGCTACCGGCGATCGGCGCCGGGGTCGGCGTAGGTGTGGAACCCGATCCCGAAGTTCCCCAGACCTGGACCTCCGCCACCTGGCCGAGCCGGGCATCGCCATTCGGGTTGGTGAATGAGAACCGCACGTAGCGGCCCTGGCGACTGACCGCGACACCACGCCACTGCCCAGTGTTGGCGTTGCCGTAGACCCCCACCGCCGACCATGTCGAGCCGTTCGTGCTCGTTTCGATCACCATCCGGTCCGCGAACCCAAACTGATTGAAGTTCCAACGGATCCCGGTCAAGGACTGAACCGACCCGTAGTCGATCGTGAACTGGCCGGAAGTCGGGTTGGCGTTGGTCGTGCTCCAGGCTGTCTGGAGATTGCCGTCGTGGACGTTGCCCGAACCGGAGCCGTTCGACGACTGCGTGCTGCCGACCGGAGTGAGGGCGGCACCCTGGAACGACGGGTTGGCGACGCCCGGCGAGCCGGTCGCCGGCGTCTGGTTCACGGGGTGCCCACAAGCCTGCGCCTGGGCAGCCGGGTCCGCGCCCGTTTGCCAGAGCATCTCCACCCGGATCGTTGTCCCGATCCCGTCGGACGAGAGATTGAGTGCCCGCCAGGTGCCATCGGCCAGATCGATCGCGGCCCGGTTGCCGACCTGCCGCACCGGTCGGGTGCCGCCGGAGCCGGTATCGTCGTTGCCGATGCCCGCCGAGCCGATGCCGTAGCCGACGTTGTAGCCGTCGCGGGCGGCGTTCGTGCCCGTGTAGCCCTGCACGAGGTCGGCGGGATTGGACGCCAACCGGTTCAGGTAGCGTTGGGCCGTGGGGTTCCACCAGTCGTCGACGCGAAACCAGGGGCCGACATCGAGGATCGGCTCGACGCGGCACGCATTCGTCTGGGGATTGACGATCTTGACGTAGCACCGGCTCCCGCAGTTGGTCATGGAGCCCCAGTAAGGACCACCAGGGCAGTTCGTGGGCGTGCAGCCCGGCAAGGCGACGAAAAAGTCTCCTTCGCGGATCACATGGCCAGAGGAGGTAGTGTTGCCGATCAGGCCGATCCGGGTGGCGTAGACGCTGTAGACGCCCTCGCTGATTCGGCTCGACCGCGGGGCGGGTCGCTCGACAGTGTAGGTAGCCGTCGCCTGGCGACCCGACTGCTGCCCGCTCGCGTAGACGGTTTGCGGTCCGTTCGGGGCATCCGGCAAGGCGATCGACGCGGAAAATGTACCGGCCGACGTGGTTTGCGGCTGAGCGATCGGCGTGGCGGTCGACGACCGCCAGCGGATCGAGACTCGCTCGCTGGCGCCGAACCCGGTTCCACTCACGGTGATCGAGCGCCCCAGCAGGCCTCGCGTCTGGCTGAGGGAGATCGACGGCGTGGCCGATTGCGCCTCCGCCGGGTCCGGGTTCGACGCCAGCGAAAAGACACTCGCGAGCATGCCGAAAATGACCGCGAGCACGAGCCCGCGTTCGAACGAGTGGCGCCAGAGCCGCATGGTTTCCATCCTTGTTGTCGAGCGGTTCCTGAACGCCACGTCCAGGCCGAGGGGGCTTCCCTTCCCTCTCGTCCGCTATCCTCCCGCCACATCCGCCGCGTACGTTATGTACGTTCAATATGATAGTCAAAACCAGGCGACACGTCCATATGAACATCGGACCGGCTCGTTACGTTTCCCAGGTCATTCTTCGGCCATACTGGTCTTTTCGGGCTCAGACGGGACGATCCGACCAACAGGGGGATGACCTATGGATACGGGAGACAGGACCGTCAACACGACTCTGGACGACGATCGTGGCCCATCGCGCGACGGCTCGACGGGAACGGGACCGATCCTGCTGGCGGATCTGACCTCGCCCGCGTTCGCCGCGGTGGCCGAGCGTCTCGATCTGGTCCTGATCCCGGTGGGAGCGCACGAGCAGCACGGCCCGGCCCTGCCGGTGTCGACCGACACGCTCACCGCCCAGGTGCTCTGCGGGCTGACCGCCACTTTCTTGCGGCCCAGGGTCGCCGTGGCGCCCGCCATTCCCTGGGGTGTCTCCTGGCACCACCTCGGCCTGCCGGGCACGATTTCGCTGCGTGAAGAAACGCTGATCGCCATCGTCGAGGACACGATCCGGTCCCTCCACGGCTACGGCATCGAGCGCCTCCTGATCGTCAACACCCACGGCGGCAACAACGCGGCGCTCCAGCTAGCGGTCGAACGTTGTCACCGCGATCACGGCGTGCCGATCGTCGCGTCGGTTTACGCTTACTCGTTGATCGCGAACGCGGCCCAGGAGCTGCTCGGTCCCGAGGCGATCGGCCACGGCGGCGGTGATGAAAGCTCGGTCATCCTCGCGATTCGGCCGGACCTCGTTGGTCGAACTGCGCTTGGGACCCGCGAGGTCAACGAGCCCGTCCGGCGGGTTCAGTCCATCGTCCGCGCCGCCGGCGGCGTCTTGCCCATTGTCCAGCACCGAACGACGGACTCCGGGGTCAACGGCGATTCCTCACAAGCGACCGCCGAAGCGGGCACGGCCATTCTGGGCCGGGCCGCGAGCCAGCTCCGGGCGATCGCCGAGGAACTCATGGATATCGACATCGACCCATTCCGACGGTGAGGAGAGTGGCTCACGCTCATGTACGTACACACCGCCACCTAGCGAAAGTGTCTTGTTAGGCTAGACTGACGGATACGTCGCGAGTACGGCATTCCAGGTTGGACGCCGGGGCTCGTGTCCGCGCCCGTGTCGCGACACTCCACCGTTCGGGCTGAAGGGGGATGTCGAGGCCGGGAGCATCTCACTGGGTCGTGGCGGAGCCTCCACATGTCGACTGGCGATTCAAACCCTCCAACCAGAAGGAACGAGCGGCCGGATTCCAGGAATCCGCCATCGCCGAACGATCCGGCCCAACCAGATAATCCGCGGGACGCCGAGTCCGGCCAGCCGGTGGATTTTGGCTCCTACGTCTCATCCACCGTCCGCTCTGCCGCCGAGCTTTTCGGTACCCCGACCCGGTCCGGTCGATCGGGACGCCGCGCCGCCAAGTCGGCTGAACGCGCGACGGGTTCGTCCCCGTCAGCAGGGTCCCCCTTACCGCCCAGGGAGGCGGAAGAGGAGCCCGACGTCAGGCCGCGAAGCCGGCCGCGGACCTACTGGCGGGACTCAGTCGCCTCGGATCGGGACGACGGCCCCCGCGTGACGTACGACGACGACGGCGATGACGGTGGGCGCACCGACGGCATGTTTCCCTGGCGGTTCCCGGACGACGACCGAACCCGAATGCTCATCCTGGTGGGAGCGGCAATCCTGCTGGTGGCGATCGTCGCGCTGATCTGGCTCCTCAATCGGGACGGCGATGGAGGCGGGTCCACCGACCCGACGGCGACGATGGAATCGGTCATCGACGCCGCGCCAACGGCTACCGAGTCCGGGTCCGAAACTGAGAACGACGCCGCTGCTCCCTCGACGCCCACGGGATTCGAACCGGCCTCCGATGAGGCACCGGATCCCACGCCGACGGACGAAGTCCGCCGCGGGGGCGACAACCAACTCAACGTGGATGATCCAGGCACTCCTGACGCGTCTCGGACCGACGAACCGCTGGCCAGAGCAAAGTCGAGTTTCGGATGAATGGAGATGGTTGGCCCCGACTTTTGAAATTATGGTGCCTGTAGAGGAGGGCTAGCGGGCTCGTTAATGCCACCTTTCGCTACAAGGCATTGGCCCGCGTATGCCCTCCCGCGATGCCTCGTCACCCCAGGCTGAGCCACGAACCGGGGTCTTGGGGACCGGCGACCAGGCGGGAGGGTCCCATGCTGCGCTCTGGACAGGCGCCCGGGAGCCGCGCGTCGTCGCGTGGTTCGGATTAACGGCTCGCTCGCCCTCCCCAACACGATTCGAGAAGACGCGAATCCTCTCCCATCAACTCAACTCGGTCCGCATCCCCGATTTGAGGCGCTCCACCACCTGACGGACATCCTGCGACTTCGCTCGGTCGATCACGAGCAACGCGTCGTCGGTGTCGACCACGATGATGTTGTCCAACCCCACCATCGCCACCATGCGTCCGGTTTCCGACCAGATCACGCTGTTGGTCGTGTCGATCTGAAGGAGATCGCCGCGCACCGAATTGCCGAGCGCGTCCTGCTCGATCATTTCGCCCAGGCCGTTCCAGTCGCCGACATCGGACCACCCCATTTCGGCCGGCACCACGGCGACCCGCGCCGCATGTTCCATGATTCCGTGGTCGATCGTGATGTTGGGGAGGGTCGGCCAAATCGAAGCCGTCACCCGCTCTCGGGAGCGGGTGTCCCAGGCTTTGGCGATGGCCTGGACACCTTCGAAGATTTGCGGCTGCTGACGCTTGAGTTCGTCCAGCAGCGTGTCGACGCGCCAGGTGAACATCGCGGCGTTCCAGAGAAAGGAACCGCTCTCGACATATCGTTGGGCGGTGTCCAGGTCTGGTTTCTCGACGAAGCGGGCCGCCCGGTAAGCCACGCCGGCACCGGTATCGACCACGACGTCATCGGTCCGTTCGATGTAGCCGTAGCCGGTTTCGGGCCGGGTCGGCGTGAGTCCGATCGTGACCAGGTCGCCCGTCGCCGCCGCCGCGATCGCGGTCCGGACGGCGGTTTCGAAGCTCCCGGTATCCGTAACGTCATGGTCGGCCGCGAAGCTACCCATGATCGCGTCCGGATCCTGCCGGGCAATCAGCGCCGAGGCCAGGGCGAGGGCCGGACCGGTCCCGTTCGGGGCCGGTTCGACGATGATGTTTCCGGATGGCAGGTCGGGGAGTTGCCGCGCGATTGCGGCGACGTGAGCCGGTCCGCAGACGACCACGATGTGTTCCGGGTCGGTCAGTGGGCGGAGCCGGTCAAAGGTCTGCTGCAGGAGCGATTGGTTCCCAAGCAACGGGAGCAGGAACTTCGGCCGCGTCGAGCGGCTCAGCGGCCACAGGCGCGTGCCCGAGCCGCCCGCCGGGATAACAGCCCAGAAGGCGCCCGTTCGCCGCCGCGTCGTGATGCTGGAGGTTTCCGAGATGGTCATGCGTCGTGCTCCATGGTTTCCCGAAAAATTCCCATCCACGCCTGGCGTGTCCAGGCTCGGGCAGACCTCTATGGTGGCGAACATAGTACGATGCGGCAATGGGCATTTAGGGCACCTACCTTTGGCGAATCGTTGGAGCAAGTTCCGTTGGACAATCGCGTTTCCCTCGTCTCGCCGCGTCTCGATAGCAAGCCCTGGGGCGGGCGCAAGCTTGGCCGCTACGGGCTTGCGCTGCCCCTAGGCGAGCCCATCGGCGAGGCGCTGATTACCGCCGGCGAGGCGGTTGTTTCGACCGGCTACCTGGCGGGCCAGACGCTTGGGCAAATCGTCGAGGCCGATCCGTCGGCACGTCTTGGGGCGACAGCGCACGACGCGGTCGGTGGCCGGCCGGTTTTCCCCTTGCTGGTCAAGCTCATCGACGCCGGGGGAAACCTGTCGATCCAGGTCCATCCAGACGACAGCCAGGCCGCGCATCTGGACCGGCTCGGGAAAACCGAAGCCTGGCACATACTTGAAGCCGATCCCGGTTCGGTACTCTACCTCGGAATCCGGCCCGGCGTGAGCCTTGCCGAGTTTCAGGAGGCGGCTACCCGGCTGGATGGCTCATCGGCGCGCATGATGCGAACCGTCCCGGCCCGGCCCGGCACCACGGTCCTCATTCCCGCCGGCACCGTGCACGCGCTCGGCGCCGGGGTGATGGTTTACGAAGTGCAGCAACCGTCCGACATCACCTACCGGCTCGACGATTGGGGTCGGGTCGACGCCGAAGGCAACCCCCGCGAGGTGCATCTCGACGCGGGGTTCGCGGTGGCCCAACTCCAGTCGATTCCCGAACTCATCTCTCCCGTTTCGCTTCGGCCAGCGATCGGGGAACGGCATCTTCTCGCCGCGTGCCGCCCATTCGCGCTCGAACGGATCGCTCTGCCGCGGGGCGGATCCCTGGAAATCTCGAAATCCGGCAGCCTCGGCGTGGTCACGATGCTCGAAGGGGAGGCAAACGTGAATGACTTGAGGATCGGCCGCGGTTCGTCGGCCGTGGTCTGGCCATCGAAACGCCCGTCGATCCTGACGGCTTTGGAACCGTGCGTCGCGCTCGTCTCCTGGGTGCCCGATCTCATGCCGGATATCGTCGAACCGGCGATTCGCGCGGGCGCCGATCCCCAAACGGTCGCGGCATTGGGAGGAGCCACCGGCGATCTTCACCAGGCGATGCGGCCATGACCGGTCTCGACGACCGGGCGGCGGGATGCCTCCTTGGGCTGGCCTGCGGCGATGCGCTCGGTGGCGCCGTCGAGTTTCGCGATCGGAACGATCTCGACCGGTCGTTTCCCGATGGAATCCGCGAAATTGTGGGCGGGGGTCCGCATCGTCTCGAACCGGGCGAGTACACGGACGATACGCAGATGGCCCTGGCCATCGCGCGGGGCTGCACGCGCGACGGCATCGATCTCGACGCCGTGGCCGCAAACCTTGTCGCCTGGTATCGGTCCGGACCGAAGGATATCGGCCTTGCCACCGATCGCGCCCTGGAACTGATCGCCCAGGGCGTGCCGTGGCAAGATGCCGGCGAACGCCTGCAGCGGACCTCCGTTGATGGCGTCGCGGGAAATGGAACGGTGATGCGCTGCGCGCCGCTGGCGGCGCGGTTCCGGTCCGATCCCGAGCGGTTGCGGTGGTCGTCGATCGAGACATCGCGGATGACGCACGCCGATCCCCGGGCAACCTGGGGTGCGGTGGCGCTCAACCAGGGCATTGTCCACCTGCTGGGTGGCGGACACCGCGACTCCCTGGTCGATGCCTCGATCGAGGGAATTGGCGAGGATCGTGTTGTTGACGCCATCCGGCGGGCGCCGGACATGGATCGAGCGGATGTATTGTCGGGCGGCTACGTCCTCGATACGTTGAACGCCGCATATTGGTCTCTCCTCTCGACCGATTCCGCGGAGGAGACGATCGTGCGGGCCGTGGCGCTGGGTCACGACTCGGATACCACCGGAGCGGTTGCCGGCGCCCTGGCCGGGGCGGAGTACGGCGCGTCCGCGCTCCCGGCGCGTTGGCTCGACGTCCTGCACGATGTCGATGAGATACGTTCGCTGGCGGCCCAACTCCTCGCCTGGGACGCCGATACGGAGTCAGTGTGAGCACAGGGCGAACAGGCGATGTTCACGAACACGGGGGTAGGGGCGATCCTCCGTGATCGCCCGTGGCGTCGGGATCGCGGAATCTGGGTCAACACGGAGGTTGACCCCTACGCACGAACTACCCGGATGCCATATCTAAATGCCCAGCCGGTCCTTGAGCCACGCCCAGGGTTGCGCTTCGGCGACGTGCAGGAGGTATTCCTGACCGAGTTTCGGGATGTACAGCACGGTGAGCCAGGCCAGGCACCTTCGCCAGGTATCGAGCCGCACGTTGGGGAAGAATCTCCAGATCACGAGCACGAACAGGAACCAGTTTTCGAAGAGATTCGGAAAGAGGAAGAGCAACGGGCGCCACCCGCTCAGTTCGAACAGCACTACACCGACGAGTCGCAGTCCAAACAGCCACATGCTGATCAGGCGTGGTACGCGCTCGGTCCAGCTCAGCGAAACGTAGGCTTCGAGCCCGAGATACCAGAGATCGAGCCCTTTATCAATATTCTGGTAATGTGCGCCCATCCCGCCCGGACCGAAAATCTCGACGATGATCACGTCCGTCGCGTCGAGCAGCATTGCGGCGATGCCGCCCGCCAACGGTCGCCTCAGGATGAGCAGCGGCACGATCAGCCGCAGGCCGATCACCACGAGCTGACCAGTTGTCACCGTGGTTGTCCCATCATGGACGGTCCGGAACAGCGGTCTCGAGCGGTGGCGACGCGAGGGCGAGGTAGCGATCGACGCTGGCCCGGTTGCGGGGATCGTTCACCAATCCCAGCAGGGCCAACAACTGTTGCTGGTCGGCGCCCGCCCTGGCTTGCTCGACGGCGAAGGTCGTGCGCAGTGTTTGCGGCGACACGTCTTTCGTGATGTTCGCCGCTCGCCGCAGCCGCTCGATCATGCCGTTCACGGCCTGCGGTCCAACGGGAAACAGGATTCCCGTGGGCTCCCGCGCCTCCAGGAAGGCGTCGTAGAGCGCCGCGAAGGCTCGATCCGCCGCCAGCTTCCGGTCTTTCGATTGCTTGGCGGCGGAGTCGTAGGCCACGTACACGACGGGTTCGAGCGGGTTGGTGCGGTCGATGTGATCCCGTTGCAACGCCAGCAACTCGGCGCGCGTCAAGCCCAGCCGCATCATCAGCCAGACCGCGAGCGCGCTCCACTCCTCGTCGGCGTGGGCCGCCTCCAGCAGGTCACGCTGTTCCTGCTCGAAGAGCGGCGCCGGTGCCCGCAAGGCGATGGCGTGCGGATAGTAGCCCTCGGTCGGATCGAACTTAAGGACTTTGACGTCATCGATCAGGTAGCGGAAGAAGCGACGCGCCGAAGTCAGCCGCCGTTTCCGGGTGGTCTTGCTGGAGGCATCGCCCAGGTACCGGGCGATGTCCCGCCGCTCGATCCGGTTGAGCGGTTTGGGGCCGATCAGGTGCTCGAGCACGTTGAGGTCGTAGCTGTAGGATTCGATCGTGTTGCGCGGCCGTTTGAGCGCCTCCAGATGCCGGCGGTATGTCGTTCGCGCGAGGTCGAGGCTGGAGCGGGCGGCGAGCGGCGCCAGCCCACCCACCTCCTGGATGAACGCGCCACCGTCGCCGACCGCGAACAAGTCGAGTTGGGCGGGGCGGTTGTTCCGCGCCTCCGATTCAATCCGGGCAAGCGCCTCGCTGCCATACGGCGGCTGCTCGCGCTCATCATCGGTGACCCCATCCCGGCCCCGAAAGCGGGATACATGGTCCGGAGGCACCTGGTTGCTGGAATCGGGCCGATCGGGCATGGTGACCTCCAGTCGCCGCGTGGATGCGTATCTCACCGCCATATGCCCGAGACTAGAGTGGCGATCGGCCGTATGTCAAGTCGCGTACGCCAGACAGTTCGCTGACTACCCATCGGTCCATCTGGGAATCGCGAACGTCGGTTGGCGTAGGAACGCCATGCCAAATCGTGCGTCGCACCCACGCCAGTGTGGCGCGCTGCTACATGTTCCGAAAGCCCCGGATCGGCTTCCCGATTTGTGAAATGCGAAACGAGCCGTTCCATGCTTTAGGCACTGGCACACCGGTCATTATGCTAATATCGTCATTGCATCATCGCCCTGGACCGTCGGAGCGCATCGCTTGCGGATCGTTTCGGCGCCAGACACCAGCGCCCCGTATTCGGAATCGCTCACGTGAGAACCGGCTACGGCCAGCCATGAAACGGACCTTGTCATGGGCGAACTCGTCGTCGGACGTCCCGCGCTGCAAGTACGAACCGCGATCTCGATTCCGCTCGACATGGTTTCCGTCATGTCGCTGCTGTACCGGGCCGTGCCCGGTAGCGGGCTGGACCGCTGGCTGATCGGCGCCCGGCGGGCCCTGCCCCGGCAACTTCAGGAAGACCTGGATGTTTTGCATGGCTTCTCGGGCCGGCTGCTCTACTACATGGAAGAACCGATCATGCGGTTCGACCCGTTGCGGGAGGATCGCCTGCCGGCCTCGATCGACGACCTGCTCTGGTTCCTTGGCGAGCTTCCCGCCCACGACTACCGGGAGATGGCGATCGGCGCCCTTGATCGGGTTCACCAGGACCTGGGAACCGGCCTCGCCGCCCCCTCGCTCGATGAGGAAAACGCCTGGTATCGCTACGTCGAACCCGGCCTGACCACCGCCGCCGCCGCCGACGTGGTGCAGTTGATCCGCGATCCGGAACAACTGAAGTGGCGGACGATGCGGCTCATCCGCGGGGTGTGGGACGCGGTCTACCGCGATGAATACGAGCAACGGCGCGGCGAACTGGAAGAAGCGGAGCGAATCGCCCGGATCGAGGCCAGCCGCGGCTTTGGCCTGGCGTTCGCGGAACTGACCGGCAATCGCCTGCCATCGACGCTGGCGGCGGGCCTGAACCAGGTGGCGAGCGTCACCTTTTGCCCGTCCGCGCACATCGGCGCCTTCGTCAGCTACATCAGTTACCCGCCCGACCTGGTGGTCTTTTTCAGTGCCCAAAACGTAGTCGCGGCTGGCGCCGGATTGGGTGTGCCGGAAGTCGAGTTGGAATCCTTCCGGCCCGACCCGGAAAACGGGGTCGCGATCCCGGCCCTGTCGGGAGACGATCTCCTCGAAATGCTGCGCGCCCTGGGGGATGCCAACCGTCTTCGCATTATCGACCTCCTCAGCAGCGGGCAACTCTACGCCCAGGAAATCGTTGGCCGGCTGGGGATCGCGCAATCGGCGGTCTCCCGGCATCTTTCGCAACTGGAGCGGGCCGGTTTAATCCAGGTCGAGCCCAGGCGCGGCATGAAGTACTACGCGATCGACCGCGAACGCGTCGAAGCCATGGCCGAGACGTTACGGGCGCGGGTCAGGTAGCGGCGAACATTCGTTGCCTCGGGGGCACAAAATCGTGCAATTCGTCACAATTATGGCTGGGGGTCTAGACAACACCATATCGCGATGCTACGATAGTCGCAGACGACTCAGGTAACAGAGACGCTGCAACGCCTAAAGGCGCCAAGGTACATTGACAATTCAACCCATTGGCTCGCCGAAGTCGTATCGCTACGACCATCGACGCAGGGCCGCCCGGCACGCGATGACATTTCCGATGACATCGAACCCGAACCATCGTGGGCCGTCGATACCATTGCCGCCTCGGGCGACGTTAGCCGGTCGCCTGGCTTATCACTACCCCCTTCTTCCTCCCAACAGTGTGCTGGCTCCTGAAGGAAACGATGGACGTTGGCATCACTTCACAACCTTCCCCTCCGAGGCTTGACCAGTCGATCGCGGTCAAGCTGGTACTCCCCGGCTGCGATCGAGCAGACAAAAGACATCGCCCGATGCTCAGGCACCGGGCGATGCTGTTTTAATCGGTGTGTCGACATCCAGAAGATTACCTGGTGAAGCACCTGGGCTCACCGATGTTTCCGAGCGCGGGCGGAGCAACCTGACCCCGCTCGACGCGCCCCCGGATACGCAGCCGTCCAAAATTCGGCGGCGCCGACCAACGCGCAATTCGCTCGCGGGCAGGTTGCGGTGGGGTAGGCTGTGCAAAGATTGTGTCGGACTTGCAGGGTTGCCTTCCGGTATGGCTGCCGTCCCGAGCTTGCGAGGGATCATCTCGGCCCGCGGATCGGCAGCGACGCGGGTCATCTCGGCCGGGCACCAAGCGTCCATTCGTGAGTTCCAACAGGGGAGAGTCGCAACATGTATAACCGGATTGTGGTTCCGCTCGATGGCTCCGACCTGGCAAGCGAGGCATTGGCCCACGCCAAGGACCTGGCGAAGCGGCTCGACGTGCCGCTCCACCTCGTTCGCGCGGTCGATCCGACGGTCGGCGCCGGTATTGGACCGATCGGGATGGGATTCGATTACACGGCGGTCAGCGAGTTGATCACCGAGGAGGAACAGGACGCCACCGCGTTCATCGACACGCAGGTCTCGGCGTTGACGTCCGACGGCTACACCGTGACCGGGGTCGTGTTGCGCGGGTACGCGGCCGCCGCGATCAAATCCGCCACCCAGGATGGCGACCTGGTCGCGATGGCGTCGCATGGCCGGACCGGGGTGAAGCGCTGGTTCCTGGGAAGCGTGGCCGAGGAGGTCTTGCGCCAGGCCACCGTTCCCGTGTTGCTTATCCGGAACCCGCGTGAAGACGACGAAGGGCGGAGGTGAGGGTGTGGCCGGTGCGTCCTCCCGGCCGTCATGTCGAGCGCCAGCGAGACATCCCCGGCGGAGCCGGTACGTGTTTCGCCAAACTTCAATACCGCTTCGCGGGGGATATCGCTCCGCTTCGCGTCGCTGCCTCGCACGCTCGGAATGACGAACTGTTTGTGCTGGCCGGAGTCGGGCCGATACTTGGCAATATCGGACAGCCAGGCGCCACGCCTGCATGGCCCCATTCGATTTGACAGCGCGGCCGATCCATGCGATTCATGGAATGGTCGACGACGATTCGACCTCTCGTCTGGCACGGCTCTCTTCACCCGTTGATCGCCCGAACTTCGACCCGCCACCGCGCGGCTCCCAGCCCGGATCGCGGTGCCGGCCGTCCAGCTCACCAGCACAGGACGCATGCCGGCAAGTTCCCATCCCTCCATCCATCCCGTAACCTCGATCAGCCCGGCTGATCCGCCTCCCAACGAGCCCCTGGAACCGGAAGCGCGCGGGCGATTCCCCGCGTTTGGCTACCGGAACTACCGACTCTTCTTTTTCGGCCAGCTGGTTTCCGTCACCGGCACCTGGATGCAGTCGCTGGCCCAGTCGTATCTCGTCTACGAACTCCTCGGCGCGTCGCCGTTTCAATTGGGACTGGTCAACGTCTTCCAGTTCGCGCCGGTCCTGCTGCTCGGCATCCCGGCCGGCGTCGTTGCCGACCGGTTTCCCAAACGCCGACTCCTGGTCATGACGCAATCGATCTTCGCCCTGCTGGCGGGCGTGCTCACCATCCTGGTGCTGCTCGACCGGATCCAACTCTGGCAGGTCTACGCCGTCGCGGGCGTCTTTGGCATCACCAACGCGCTCGACATGCCGACCCGCCAATCGCTCGTGTCGGAGATGGTCGGCAAGAAGGCGGTGATGAACGCGATCGCCCTGAACGCGACGATGTTCAACACCGCCCGCGTGGTGGGACCGGCGATCGCCGGCTTGGTGCTGGCGGTGTTCGGGCCGGTGGCCTGTTTCGCGATCAACACGGTTTCCTACGGCGGTGTGATCATTGGGCTCCTGATGATGCGGATCGCGCCCGTGGTTCGGGTGGCGAGCGGTTCGGCCAAGGCCCGGCTGCGGGAAGGCGTGGGCTATGTGCTGGCCACCCCCACCATCTACCGGACGATCATCCTGGTCGGGGCGGTCGGCACCTTTGGCATGAACTTCAATATCTGGGTGCCGATGCTGGCTTCGGACAGTTTCGGATCTGGCGCCGGGGCCTACGGGCTGCTCTTCTCGGCGATGGGTATCGGTTCGCTGCTCGGGGCGCTGACCCTGGCCATGTTCGGGCGTACGCCGAGCCGTGTGCGCATGCTGGGCGCGGCGATCGGACTTGGCCTGGTCGAAATCGTGCTCGCGGTCGCGGCCTCGATCCCCACCGGCATCGCCCTGGGCATGCTCACCCTGGCGATTGCCGGATTCGCCTCCAGCACCGCCATGGCGACCGCCAACACGACCGTGCAGACGACCGCCGCGCCCGAACTGCGGGGCCGCGTGATGGCCGTGTACATGACGGTCTTCGCGGGTACCACCCCATTCGGGGCCCTGATTTCTGGCGCCATCGCCGATCAGTTTGGGGTGGCGACGGCGGTGGGAGTCGGGGGAATCATCACCGCCGCGGCGGCGATCGCGATCGCCTGGACCCAGCGCCAACGGCTCATGCCCGAGACGCGGAACGTCGTGGCTCACGGTTCCTGATCCCGCGCCACGGGTCGAGGCCCTATCATTCCGGAGCGCGGCACGGGCCGCGACACCGATCCGTGTCGAGCAGGATGCCCCATGCCGTTTGGACCCTTTGCGATTATCAGTCTCTTCTACGTGGTCATCGGCGTCCGCGTGGTCTACCGGCTCGTCAGATCGTGGTCGACGGTCTGGGATCGCTCCTTCACCCAGGCTGACCGCTCCATCGTCGACGAGGCGGCCTTTTTCGTGCTGGTGCCAGTCTCCGTCGCCCTGCATGAGCTGGGCCACGCGGTGGCGATCTGGACGATGGACGGCACGGTCGTCGACTTCGGCTACTACGGATTTGCCGGGTACGTCTCCTACTTCCCGTTCGAGTTCAGTCTCGTGCAGCAGACGATCATTGCCGCCGCCGGAACCGTGGTCAACCTCGGCCTCTGCCTCCTCGCCTTCGGGCTCGTCTTCTTCCGCAAGCCGCCGATGCGGGCGGCGTACAACGA
>JACCYX010000423.1 GCA_013696265.1 Chloroflexia bacterium | reverse complement strand
CGTCGATGGCCTGGCCGAGTTCTTCGCGATCGACAAGCCGCGGCTCAAGAGCTACCGCCGGGTGGGCGACCGCGTCCTGATCCCATCATCCCGCGTGCTCGATTCCACTCCCCCACCCTTGCCGATGCCCCGGCCCGCGGGAACGCTCCGCAATGCCCACCACGCCGGCACGGGGCGGGAATCCTCCCGGACGCAATCCAGGTTCGGCGTCGCCAACCAGGCGCTCCTCGGACTTCCCTTCGGCGTGGTGGTGATCGATCCGGAGTACGACATCCATTTTCTCAACAGCGAGGCGCGCCGCATGTTCGGCATCCACACCACCGCCCTCGACCAGGACTTCATTCATCTCATCCACCACTTCGACGCGGTGGCGGTGCGGGGCGTGATCGACGAGGCTCGCGCGTCCCAAGAGCGGACCGATCGGCGGCTGGAATCGCTCGAATCAGCGACCGACGCGCGGCGGACCGTGGAGATCACCTGCACCCCCCATATGCCCGGTGAAGACTCCCCGGACATGCTGTTCGTGCTCACCGCGATCGACGTCACCGAACGCGAAAAGTTGCGCCAGCAACAGGGGGTCGCCGACAGCGATGTCGGTCGCCTGGTGAAGGCGAACGAGGAGGTGCTGGCCGCCAACCAGGATCTCGCGAACACGATCGCCCGGCTGCGCGCCAGGAACGAAGAGCTGCTGGTGTCCGTGGAGGAAATCCAGGCGGCCACCGAGGAGGTGGAAACGCTCAACGAGGAGTTACAGGCGAGCAACGAGGAGATGGAAACGCTCAACGAGGAGTTGCAGGCGACAGTGGAGGAACTCAACACCACCACCAGCGACTTGCAGGCACGGACGACCGTGATGCAATCAGCCGCAATCGAGGCGGAGACGACCCGGCGGCGGCTCCGGGCCATCGTCAACGGCCTTGCGGATGCCGTGGTCGTTGTCGATGGGGATGGCGCCCTGCTCCTGGAGAACACGGCCTACGCCACGCTGATGGCCAACAACCAGGATGCGGTGATGGTGGATTCCAGCCACAAGCCGATCCCCGACCACCGGCTACCGCTCCAGCGGGCGGCGCGCGGCGAAGCGTTTTCGATGCGGTTCGCGTTCGGGCAATCCGATTACGAAACGTGGTACCTGGCGAGCGGGAACGCCCAGGCGACCGAGGATGGCGCGACGCTCGGCGTGGTGACGATTCGCGAGGAATCCAGCGCGTCGTAGGACTGCCGAACTTTTTCCGGCCCAGGCGGGAGGCACGCATGATTGAAACCAGCTCGCCTCCTTCCCGTTGGATTCGCCGGGCCGCGATCGCCTTCAAGGTCATCGTCGCCACTATTGCGGCCGTGGTCATTTCGGGCAGCCTGTACCTGCTCGCCTGGCTCGCGTTCGATCCGCTCACCGCCGAGGCCTGGACGACCGGACTGCAACCAACCCTGTTCCAGGGCGAGATCGATCCCGAGTCGCAGACTTTCCCCGATGCCGCCTACGGCTCGATCTTCGGCGTGGCCCACAACTCCGGCGACAGCCTCCAGGCGACCCTGGAGGCGCTCATCTACGGCGCCGACGTGATCGAAGTCGACGTGGTCGAGATCGACGGGACACTCTACTCAGCCCATTCCTCACCCCTCCCGTTCGTGGGACAGGAGTGGTTCCGCGGCCCTCGCCTCGACACGATCTGGACCGCCGCGTTCGGGGCCGAGGCGGTTTCACTGGACCTCAAGGAATCGTCGCCCGCCTTCGTGCGCCTCGTTGGCGAGTTCCTGGCCTCGCGCCCGCCCTACCGCAAGGTCATCGTCACCGGCCGGGACTCCTCGGTCCTCGCGGAATTGCGCCGACGGGCGCCGGGCGCGGTGTACCTGCTCAGCGTGCCCGACCGGGAATTTCTCGACCGGGAACTGCGCGACAACACGGCGACGCGGGAGACGATCGATGGCGTGACGATCCAGGAATCGGCGCTGGATGACGAAACGATCGCCTGGCTTGGCGATCAGGGGCTCCTGGTCTTCGCCTGGACCGTCAATGACCTCGATCGAGTCAACGAGTTGATGCGAATTGGTGTCGACGGCATCACCACGGACAACCTCGCCATCCTCACCCTGCTGGGCGGGCAGGAGCGTGGCGAGCGCGAGCTGGTCCAATCACCGCCGCCGGGAGGCGACGGCACCGAATAGCGCGCCCACGGCAAAGGCGATCACCAGGGCCCAGGCCAGGCGCATCCGCCGCTGGAAGGTGAAGAGCCGCACATCGACCAGCACGAAATTGTCGGCGATGAAGAAGACCAGCAGGGCCAGGCCGACAGCCGCCAGCACGAGCCAGATCACCACCCGCGTGGCACGGCCAGGTCGCCAGGTCCCCGCACGTAGTCTATCCATGCCGGCTGGTCCGCCCAACGGGTGATCGTGGGCGCCCGCCCCGGTTCACGGGCGATGAGGTCGACATCCTCATCGCAATTGGCCCGGCATGACGTTCTCTCCATGGGTAATCAACGGACCTTCCCTGGTCGCGGTCGCGGTCTTTGATCCTGGATTCGGCTGGTAGTGGCAGAGTTTATCCCTGCCTTTCCAACCCAGGGTCGAGATGAACTCGACCGCTACCAGGGAAGTGTCAACCATGATCCGACCTTCGTATCAGTTCAGGCCGAGGGCGTCCAGTTCCTCGCGGAGGGCGCGGAGTGTCTTGTGCTCTATCCGCAGTTCGGCGATGAGGGCGGTCCATTCCTCCGTTCGCCCGTGACGTTCCAGGATCTCCTTGACCCGCGCCAGGTGTTCGGCCGCGACCTTGTAGCTGGCGCGGTTCCGTTGTCCGATCATCCCATCCGCCTTGTGGCGGTAGATGGCCACCGCCTGGTCGGGAAAATCAGCCTCGGCGGCCTGGGCCAGCCGCAACTCCTGATCGGGGTATCCCCAGGCGGATGAGTACCACCGGTCCTTCCGGCGTTGCTCGGCCTCCTTGCCGTAGGCCTCGATCGCCGCCTCGATCTCCCCTTCTTCAAGATGGATGTCCAGCAACGTGGACCAGGCCTTCTGCTTTCGCAAATGGCCAAGGAGGTTAGGCCGGAGGTCGGTCCAAACGTGGGACGCCTGGCCGGGGAGTTCGGCGGCCTGGCGGACCGCCTGCCAGGTCTGGAGCGTGGGCTACCCCTTGAACCGGCGCTCGGCCATGGCCAGCGCGTCCCGCGGCCGGCCGTGGACGCTGTGCTGGTGGGCGAGCCAGTCCTGGAGAATGGCGTCGTGGGCAGGATTGGCGCCCTCGACCTCCCACATGTGATCGTCGATGAGCGACAGGGCGCGCGCGATGTGCTCGCCGCCGCGTCCGACCAGGGCGTTGGCGAAGGCGACGAGCTCGTGCGGTTGCTTCAGGTGACGGCCGGCGGAGGCAACGGCCTCGTCCACGCGGCCCATCTCGAGGAGCAAACCGGCCACGTCGTCCCAGAGTTCCGCCTCCCGGTAGACCTCCAGCAGCTGCGCGTCGTCGAGGCCGGCCTCCTCGCGGAGCATCACCATGAACTCGACGAGCATGCGCTTGCCCCAGTCGGTGGGCTGTTCTTCGCGAAGCCACCCCTCGACCATCTTCCGTTCCGCGTCGGTCACGTTGCGGGAGATGGATTCCGGACCCTCCTGGGCGAGGTCGAGCCCGCCGGCCTCGAAGACATCGAATCGCCAGATGTCGTAGAGGGCCTGGATCAAGCGTTCGCGATGCTCCTCGGAGAGGCGATCGGTCTCGGGGAGGTCCGCCTGGGCATCGAAGCAGGCCACCAGCCCCATCGAACTGGCCGCGATGAGCGAGCCAATCTCGCCTTCCTCATCGTTGAAGTTGAACATCACCTCGCACGCTTCTTCCGCGGCATTCGTGAAGACCGCCAGGGCGTTGGCCCACTGGCCAGCGGCGATGTACCCGTGTCCGAGTTTCAACATCGGCTCCGCCGCGGATGTCGAATGGGCGGCGGCGTAATAGTCCCACGGGTCGTGGACGGCGAAGGCCGACCTCAGCTGCCGCCGGATCGCCTTCTCGTCGAACGTCACCTCGTTGGCGGGGGCGGCGCCAGCCCGCGCTACCGGCATCTCCACCAGCCGCTCTAGATCCGGATAGCGTTCGGTCATCTGTTCGATGAGCGCGATCAGGTCTTCGCGGCTGCGTTCGGCGAGTTGGTCGGCCAGGGGCGGCCGGACAACAAATTTCTCCGGATCGGCGATCCAGGCAAGGCAAAAGGCAACGATGTGTTTGCAGAAACCACCCCTAGGGCAGGTGCAGGAGGCGATGTGCATCGTCTCGCCCGTATCCTCCCGGAGCGGGAGCGACGTTTGGACGCGGTAGGGCATGACGTCGGAGCCATCGCACAGCCCCTGGATCGTGACGTCGCGAAGCACGGTGTCGTGGATGTGACCGTTGCGGAAATAGGTGCGGCCGCGGCTGAAGCTGCCGCTGTCGGTTTGGGCCTTGACGTCGTTCTCGGTCAGGGGCGCGAACCGGGAAGACGTCTCGGGGGCGGGTTTGGGGCGAGCCATCGCGGGACTCCTCACCATGAAACACGAAGCCGGGACCTGTTTGCCCGGGCGTGGGTGAGACCAGATTATCATCCAGCAGACGCCCACTGCGTGCAATTCGAGTACGGTTGCGGCAGCGGAGCGATGCTTGCTCCGCCCGTGCCGGCCGACCGCAAACGACGGGCGGAGCAAGCGCCGCAGCCCTACACCATCCGCGTGCGGAATCGATCGCCGTTGCGGGAACGCGACCGCATCACTATGATGACCGCATGAATCTCGCCGCCCGGAACCCATCGACACCAGCCCAGCAACCAGAATCGTTGACGCCATCGTCCGTTCCGGCGGGCCGGGACGGGTCTGGCCGAGCCATCGACGTTGTCGACTTGACGCGCTCGTTCCGGAAACGCACGGGGTGGCTTCGCTCCGGGGAACTGGTCCAAGCCGTTCGGGGAATCTCCTTCACGGTGCCGCACGGCACCATCTTTGGCGTCCTCGGGCCGAACGGGGCCGGTAAGACGACCACGATCAAAATGCTCTCGACGCTGCTGTTGCCATCCAGCGGCACCGCCACCATCAACGGCTTCGACATCGTCCGTGACGAGCACCAGGTGCGAACCCAGCTCGGCGTCCTCTTCGGAGGCGACAAGGGGCTCTACAACCAGCTCAATGCCCTGGAAAACCTGCGCTACTTCGGACGTCTCTACGGCATGGACGATCCACTCATCAAGCAACGCTCGCGCGAACTGTTGGAACGGATGCAGCTCCTTGACCGCGCGCACGAACGGGTCGAGAGCTATTCCCGCGGCATGAAGCAACGGCTGCACATCGCCAAGACCCTGATCCATGATCCGGCGATCGTCATTCTCGACGAGCCGACGATTGGCCTCGATCCGGGAGCCGCGATCGGAGTGCGGGAACTCATCGCCGACCTGGTGCCGGGGCATACCGTGTTGCTCACGACGCACGATATGCACGAAGCGGATCTCCTCTGCCGCGAGATCGCGATCATCGACCAGGGGTTGATCGTCGCCGAAGGCACGCCCGGCGCGCTCAAGGCGGCGACCGAGATCGACCGGCGAGTGGCGATCGCGCTGGCCGACGATGCGCGGTACGACCGGCCGGTGCTGGAAGCGCGCCTCGCGGCCCTCCCCAGCGTTGTCCGTGCCACCCATCAGCCGGACGACACCGGCCTGATGCGGCTCGAATTGACCTGCCTCGACACCACCAGCGCCCTCGATGCCGCCCTGGCGATGCTGCGCGAGCACGGAGCCGGCGTGACGGCGATCGACATACGCGAACCGTCACTGGAAGATGCGTTCCTCCGCGCGGCGGGCCGTGAGTTCGAGGGCGACAGTCCTGATGACGACGCGAAAGCGGACTCGTGACACCCGTGCGCCGTGCCCTAGTCGATACGCCATCGGCGTGGAATTTCGTTGCCGCCATGCTGGCCGCGGCGCGGGTCCAGCAACGGAGCTGGGCGTCGAACGTCATCCTGCTCCTGCGGCGGCCGCTTACACCGGCGCTCGGTTTCCTAGCCGTCCTCCTGGCCTACCGGATTTCGGGGCAAACCGCGGTACCGGAGGAAAGCGTCGTGGGTTTCCTGATCGTGGGCACGCTGGCGATCCAGGCCTGGAACGCGACCGTGTGGTCGTGCGGGTTTGCGCTGCAATCGGATGCCTACCACGGCACCCTGCCCTCCATCCTCGCCTCGCCCAGCAACCGCATGGCGGTCGTGCTCGGGTATGGGCTCGGGGATTTCGTCCTGTCGGCGCCATCGGTACTCGTGACGCTCTTGATCGGTCTCGGATTCGGGGCCACGTTCGATGTCGCTCACCCGCTCCTGGCCCTGGTCGCGATGACCCTGGTTTTCATCAGCGCGCTTGCCATCGGCGTCGCGTGCAGCGGCCTCTTCATCCTCTCCCGCAATGCCAATCCGCTGGCGAACTTCCTGCAGACACCAGTCCACATCCTGGCCGGGTTCTACTTTCCCCGATCGGCGCTTCCCGATTGGCTGGAGCCCGTTGGGGGATTGCTGCCGATCACGCACGCGCTGGAGGCGCTCCGCGCGAGCGCGCTCGATGGGGCGGGCTGGGCGGCCACGTTCGACGAGATCGTCATCACCCTGCTCGCCTCGGTGGCCTTCTTCGTTCTCGGCATGTGGTCCCTTCGGAGGGTTGATCATGAACTCCGCCGCACCGGCTCGCTCAACCTCTTCTAACGCGGCGAGGGGCAACCTGACCTGGCGGCAATCCCTCCGGGTGATCCGGGACACGGCCGGCATGGTGGCCAAAATGCGCATCCAGGGGATGGGCGTGCTCGGCTATTCGCTCACCTGGCTGACCTTGCCGTTGATGGAAATGCTGCTCCTAGCCTTCATCTACCAGAACAACCGGGACCTCCTGGAATACGCGGTCGTGGCCGGCGCGGGCACGGCCATCCTTTTCGCGCTCATCTTCAACGGCGGCGAGATCCTCGACAGTGAGCGGAAGCGCGGGACGCTCGGCAACCTCTTTCTCGCGCCGTTGCCGCGCTACGTCTGGCTGGGCGGATTCCAGCTCTTCGCCCTGATCGAGGCCGTGGTCAACGCGTCGATCGCGGTTGCGGCCGGCGCCTGGCTCTTC
>JACCYX010000414.1 GCA_013696265.1 Chloroflexia bacterium | reverse complement strand
TGCTCGATGGGCTGCGCGACGGCCAGGTCGACATCGTGATCGGAACCCACCGGCTGGTCCAAAAGGATGTCGCCTTCAAGGATCTGGGCCTGGCGGTTGTCGATGAGGAACAACGGTTTGGCGTGCGCCACAAGGAGTTTCTCAAACAGTTGCGCACGGAAGTCGATGTGCTCACGATGTCGGCCACACCCATTCCCCGGACGTTGCACCTCTCGCTGTCGGGAATCCGCGACATCACCATGATCGAGACGGCGCCCCAGGCGCGGCTTCCGATCCGGACCTTCGTCACGCCCTTCACCGACCAGCTGGTGCGGGAAGTAATCCTGCGTGAGATCGATCGCGGTGGCCAGGTCTTCGTCGTCCACAACCGGGTCCACGACATCGATCATCTTGCGGACCGACTGCGCAAGGCCGTGCCGGAGGCACGCTTCGGGATCGGGCACGGTCAGATGGACGAGCATGTGCTGGAAGAGGTGATGCTCGGTTTCGTGCGGCGGGATTTCGACGTGCTGATCGCCACGACGATTATCGAATCCGGGGTTGACATCCCGAATGTCAACACGATTGTCATCGACAACGCCGATACGCTCGGACTCACCCAGCTCTATCAGCTGCGCGGCCGCGTGGGACGCAGCCACCACCGGGCCTACGCCTACCTGCTCCACCAGCCTCACAAATCGCTCAGCGTCGATGCGATGGAACGCCTGGAAACGATCCAGGAAGCGACCGAACTTGGCGCCGGCCTGCGCGTGGCGATGCGCGACCTGGAGATTCGCGGCGCCGGCAACATGCTGGGCGCCGAGCAGAGCGGCCACATCGCGACCGTCGGCTACGAACTCTACGTGCGGTTGCTGAGCCAGGCGATCGAAGAAGTGCGTTCCGGAAAGCCGGCGCTGGAACAGGGGCCGGTCACGCTGGACCTCCCGCTGACCGCGCTGATCCCGGAAGACTACGTGTCGGATACCGAGCTCCGGCTCAACCTCTACCGCCAGATCGCGGGTGTCGAAACGCTGGAGGAGACCGCCGATCTGGAGGACGAACTGCGCGATCGGTTCGGCGACTTCCCGGAGGAGGTCGAGCACCTCTTCGCCCTCATCGCGCTGCGGATCCGGTCGCAGGCGCTGGGGATCGATTCGGTCGTCGAGCGGGATCGCGAGATCGTCATCCGGCCGCTCCAGACGGCGTTGGTGGACCGATCGCGCCTGGAGCGGAAGCTGGGCGCCGCGATTCGGATCACGCCGAACTCGCTCCGGCTCAAGGTGACGGAACTCACAGTACCGTGGCAGGACGCGCTCGACGCCGTCATCGCCGAGGCCGAACGCACGATGGACGTGAGGGACCTGGTAGCCGTTTGAGCATCGCGTCGAAGGATAGCCAGTCCGTCATTCCGACGAAGGAGGAATCCCTGCGCGAAGCGCATCCGACGAAGCCGGATCAGGTGTTCCTGACGGGCGGCCCGTGGAGATTGAAGTCATGCTTGTATTACCTCAAGGAGTCGGCCTTCGGCCGAAGCGCTATCACTCCGCTGCGCGCAGGGATTTCTCGCAAGCTCGAAATGACGGTTGCGGGAAGGTGTCGCTTTATCACGCATGCTAATCCGGAAGCTCTACATCATCATCCTTGCCGGAGATGCGCCACGGTGGCGCCCTCGCCGCCTTCCGTCGATCCCGCCGCCGCGCTGCGCTCCACCACCGGGTGATCGCGAAGTTCCTCTCGCACGACGTGGCGCAGGGCCCCCGTTCCCTTGCCGTGGATGATCCGCACCCAGGGGAGACCCGAGAGGTAGGCATCGTGGATGTACCGTTCGAGGATCGGCGCGATTTCCTCGGCCCGGTAGCCGCGCAGGTCGATCTCGATCGGCACCGTCTCCGCCGAGGCCGGGGCGATCGTGCGCTGAGGGGATGACTCCTGACGCGCCCGCCCGATTCGTTCGAGATTGTCGACCGGCTGCCGCAGCTTGAGCGAACCCATCTGAATCTCGGCTTCGTTGCCATCGACGGAGAGTACTTCGCCTTTTTGGTCGAGCGAAACGATCGTCACCAGGTCGCCCCGCCGCAATGGACGGCGGCTCTGGAGCACGGGGGCCGCCGCGGAGGTCTTCTTTCGTCGCTGGGCCAGCCGGATTTCGCGCTCGGCGATCTCCACCGCCTCGGATGAGACAACCCGCTCAGGCCTGGCGGTCGTGTCGCGCGCACGGGTGCGCTCCAGTTCCCGAATCGCCTCACGGGCCGTCGTCAGTTCAGCCTCGACTTCGGCGATCGCCTCGTCGCGGGCGTTGCGGCGGATTATGTCGGCTTCGCGAATCGATTGTGCCGCCCGTCGCCGGAGAGCTCGCGTCTCCTCCTCTGCCTGCTGCGCGGCGCGCAGCTGCTCCGTGATGTCGTCGCGTCGCTGGCGGATCTGTTCGATCAACTGTTCGGTGCGGCCGTCACCGGGATCGAGCAGCGCACGCGCCTCCTCCACGATCGGGGCGGGCATGCCCAACCGGCCGGCGATCGCCAGCGCGTTCGAGCGCCCCGGAATGCCGACCATCAGGCGATAGGTGGGCGAGAGGGTCGCGATGTCGAACTCGACACTGGCGTTCTCGACACCGGGCGTGGCGTAGGCGAACGCCTTGACCTCCGAATAGTGGGTAGTCGCCATCACCAGCGCGCCGCGATCAAGGAGGGAACTCATCAGAGCCCGGGCCAGGGCCGACCCTTCCTGCGGATCGGTGCCGGCGCCCACCTCGTCGAGCAGCACCAGGCTGTCCGGGGTGACCTGTCCGAGCATGCGGACCATGTTCGTGATGTGGGATGAGAACGTCGAGAGGCTCTGTTCGATGCTCTGCTCATCGCCGATGTCAACGTAGACGGCCGAGAAGACGCTGACCACCGAGGTATCGTCGGCGGGGATGAAGAGGCCGGTCTGCGCCATCAGGGTCAGGAGACCGACCGTCTTGAGGGCAACCGTCTTGCCGCCGGTATTCGGTCCGGTGATCAGCAGGACGCGGAAACTCTCCCCCAGTTCGAGGCTGATCGGGACCACCCTGGCCGGATCCAGCAGCGGGTGCCGGGCGTTTTCGAGCCGCACGCGGTGGGTCGGGTGACTCCGGCCGTCATCCTGCCGCCGGCCGCCGGCGGGCTCGTGCAGCGCCGGCCGGTTCGCCTCCATCACCGCCGCCAGGCGCGCCTTGGCGAGCGCCAGGTCGATTGCGGCCACCGCCTCGATCAGGCGTTCGATTGCCTCGCGCTGATCGCCCACCTTGCCGCTCAGCATGTCGAGGATGCGCTCGATCTCGTGAGTCTCGGCAAGTTGCTGCTCGCGCCACCGGTTGTTGAGTTCGACGACATCGAACGGCTCGACGAACAGCGTGTGGCCGCTCGCCGAGGTGTCGTGGACGATGCCCCGGATGAGACCCCGCGCTTCGGCGCGGACCGGGATCACATAGCGGCCATCACGCACCGTGATGATGTTTTCCTGGAGCGCCGATCCATATCGGCCCCGGCTGATGAAGCTGTTGAGCCGGTCCATCAGGCGGTTGTGGGCGATGCGGACCGCCTTGCG
>JACCYX010000392.1 GCA_013696265.1 Chloroflexia bacterium | reverse complement strand
GGGCTTGCTTGGCGTATCGTCCGGATCAGTTGAATAGTTGTAACAGCGATGATCGGAACGAGTAGACATCGTCCACGCGGATCGAAGCGAACCGGGAATGGTGGGAGCCCGGTGTGAAGCGGATGTCAAATGGATCCGGGAGTTGGGCCCCGAAACACTCTTGGGTGGAGTAGACGGCAACGGTGTCTCCGCCGTTATCCGGAGCCTCGTATCGGTGGCGGCCTTGGCCCGCGCCCGTACGGTTTGAGTGGGCAGCGAGGCAATCGTTGCCAAAGAGGGTGGCACCGCGGAACGGCTTCAAGCCTCCGTCCCTTGTGGATGGAGGTTTTTTTGTTGCCGTTTTTTGTCGTCACCAAACGGAGAGACAGGTCATGATTGCACGATCCGAACCCACCAAAACGAGAAGCGTTCACGGCATCACACCGACCCTCGGCGACTTGCGCGCTCGTCTTGGCAAGTTGGAGCCCGGTACGCGGACCGTTCCCATCTACCGGGAAATCCTGGCCGATCTCGAAACGCCGGTCTCGGTCTATCTCAAGATCAGCGACGGGCTCTCCAAGCCGGGATTCATCCTGGAGTCGGTCGAAGGCGGCATCCGGATTGCCCGCTATTCCTTCATCGGAGCAGAGTTGTTGGCGACCCTGACCCTACGCGACGGAACCATCACGCATGAAACCTCCGAAGGTGTGGTTGAAACACGGTACGATGACCCGCTCTCGGCCCTGAGTGATGTACTGGCGGATTTCAGGTCGGAGTCGGTGGAAGGACTGCCGCGCTTCACCGGCGGCGCCGTGGGCTACCTTTCGTACGATGCGATCCGCCGCTTCGAGCCACGGGTAGACATGGCGAACGGACCTGGTCTGGGGTACCCGGAGGCCCAATTCCACATCGCCGAATCGCTGGTTGTCTACGACCATCTCGAACGAGTGATGAAGGTGGTCTCGCACGTTCGGGTCGACGGCGACGCGACGCTGGATGAGGCTTACGCCAGCGCCGTCGATAACATCGAGGGCTTGACGGTCAAGCTGCGTGGGGAAACGCGCTCGTACCCAATGACGCCCGATCGCCAGGCGGAAGCGGTGGTTGATCGCTTCCAGCCAAACACCTCGCCGGAACGCTACCGGGACATCGTTAACCGGGCCAAGCGATACATCCATGACGGCGACATCTTCCAGGTCGTGCTCTCCCAGCGGGTCGATATCCCAACCGATGCCAACCCGTTCACCCTCTATCGCGCCCTGAGGATGGTCAACCCATCGCCCTACATGTTCTATCTCGATTTCGGTGAACACCAGGTGGTCGGCGCGTCCCCGGAACTGCTCGTGCGCCTTGAAGAAGGCATCGTGACGAACCATCCGATCGCCGGAACCCGCCCGCGGGGCCAAACGGTCCGTGAGGATGACCAGCACGCGATCGATTTGATGGCCGACGCCAAGGAGCGGGCGGAACACATCATGCTGGTCGATCTCGGCCGGAACGATGTCGGCCGGGTGGCCAAACCGGGGTCGGTTCATGTGCCAAAATTGATGGAGATCGAGCGTTTTTCTCACGTTATGCACATCGTGAGCCACGTCGAAGGGCAGATCGCCGACGACCTGGACGGGATGGACGCGCTCCGGTCGTGCTTCCCGGCCGGAACCGTCTCCGGCGCTCCGAAAATACGCGCCATGGAGATCATCGCGGAGCTGGAAACCGATCGCCGGGGCGTCTACTCCGGGGCTGTAGGGTACTTCGATTTCGCGGGCGGTATGGATACCTGCATCGCGCTTCGGACCATGGTCGTCAAGGATGGCGTCGCGTCGCTCCAGGCCGGTGGGGGGATCGTCGCCGATAGTACCCCGGAAGGCGAATATGCCGAGTCCTTTCACAAGATGCGGGCGCTCGTGCGAGCGATCGAGCGAGCTGAACAGATCGAAGCGGCCGACGCGGAAGCCGCCGGGAGCGTGCAGTCATGATTTTCCTTTTGGACAACTACGACTCATTTACCTTCAACCTCTACCAGGCGCTGACCGGTCTGGGGGCCGAGGTCGAGGTGGTCCGCAACGATCAGGTCACGGCGGTCGAGGTTGCGCAGCGGATGGACCAGATCGACGGGGTAGTGGTGTCGCCTGGTCCATGCACACCCAACGAAGCCGGCATTTCGGTCGACCTGATTCAGCTGTTCGCGGGTAAGAAGCCGATCCTCGGAGTCTGCCTCGGGCACCAGTCGATTGGCGCGGCGTTCGGGGCCAAGATCGTCCATGCCCCAAACCTGATGCACGGCAAGACCTCAATGATTAAGCACGACGGCCAGGGCATATACGAGGGCCTGCCGAACCCCTTCGTGGCGACCCGCTACCATTCGCTCATCATCGAGCCCGACTCCATGCCCGACGACTTCGAGGTCACCGCGCACGCGGACGACGGGGTGGTGATGGGGGTACGGCACAAGTCGATGCCGATCGAAGGCGTCCAGTTTCATCCCGAATCGATCCTGACCACATCCGGCAAGGACCTGCTCGCAAACTTCCTCCAGAGCTGCGGCACCACCCCGGATGTTGGCAAGCGGGAGCGCGTGCTGGGCTATTAGCGGGTGCAACAACGCCGCTGCGCTGCCTCCCCTACCCGAAAGTTGGACATCCTCCCTGCACTGGTACGTTCGGAATTGGAAGGGCAATACATGAAGATGCCGACGGAAACCTACGACATCAGGGATGCCATCCGTACCGTCGTTGACCGCAACGAACTCACCCTGGAGCAATCGACCGCCGCCATGAACGCGATCATGGGTGGGGACGTGGCGGGGTCGCAGATCGCGGCCCTGGTCACGGCGCTCAGGATGAAGGGGGAAACCGTTTCCGAAATCGCTGGATTCGCGCGGGCCATGCGCGATCACTCGCTCAAGGTCGATGCGGACGCGGTCGATGTACCGCTGCTCGATACCTGCGGCACGGGCGGCGATCACTCCAATTCGTTCAACATCTCGACGACGGCCACCTTCGCGATCGCGGCGGCCGGCATTCGGATTGCCAAGCATGGCAACCGCGCCGCGAGCAGCCGTTGCGGTTCGGCCGATCTGCTGGAGGGACTCGGCGTTGAGGTGGAAATGTCTGCCGCTGAAGTGTCGATCTGCATCGAGGAAGTAGGCATCGGCTTCATGTACGCTCCCGCCTTTCATCCCGCGATGCGGTTCGTCGGCCCAGCCCGCCGCGAGATCGGGATTCGGACGGTGTTCAACGTGCTCGGACCGCTGACGAATCCGGCCGGCGCCTGCCACCAGTTGATCGGCGTCGGACATCCTGGTATCGCCCGCAACCTGGCTGAAGTCTTGGCCATGCTCGGCAGCACTCGCGCGGTTCTGGTGCATTCCGATGAGGGCCTGGACGAAATCGGGGTTGAGGGCAGCACCGCCGTCACGGAATGGAACCGGACGACGGGTGCGGTCCGGGAATACTCCATCAGGCCGGAGGAATTCGGCCTGGAGCGGGGTGCCGCGGCCGATCTTCGGGGCGGAGATGTGAGCGACAATGTCGCGATCACGCGGTCGATCCTGGAAGGAGAATCTGGACCGCGCCGGTCAGTGACGCTGATGAATGCCGGGGCCGGAATCTATGCAGCCGAGGGCGCCCCTTCGATTGCCGAGGGCATCGCGATGGCCGCTACGGCCATCGACTCCGGAAGGGCACTTGCCAAAATGAAACAACTTGTCGCAATTACCAGCCGTCTCGTCGCGCAACGGGAAGAGGTGGCGGTGTGAGCTCAGTGACAGAAACGGGCACGGTGCTGGATCGAATCGTGGCTCAAACGCGGCTCGATCTGGCCGTGCGAAAACAGCTGGTTTCACGGAAGGCGCTCCAAGAGCGATTTATCGATCATCCAGCCCCGATCCCATTTAGCAACCTGCCGCGGCGGGAAACGGTGACAGTCATCGCCGAGGTCAAGCGGGCCTCACCGTCGAAGGGGCGTTTCCCGGTTGAAGTGATTCCCGCGGACGTTGCCCGGGACTACGCGAACGGCGGAGCGGCGGCCATCTCATGCCTGACCGATGGACCGTTCTTCGAGGGATCGCTTGACGACCTGAAGTCGGTCGTTCGGGTCGCGTCACAACTCGAACGGCCGGTCGGTGTGCTGCGCAAGGACTTCATTTTCGATCCCTACCAGATCGACGAGGCCCGTGCGTTTGGGGCCAGTTGCATCCTGCTGATCGTCGCCTGCCTGGTCGACTCCGTGCTTCGGGACCTCCACGCCTATGCGACATCGCTGGGACTCAGCACGCTGGTCGAGGTCCACAACGAGCACGAGCTGGAACGCGCATTGACTTTGGGAGCAACCCTGATCGGGATCAACAACCGCGATCTCAAGACGCTTAGGATCGATCTCGACGTGACGAACCGACTTGCTCCAGTGGTGTCATCCGAGGTCGTCCTGGTCGGCGAGAGCGGCATCCACACGGTCGAGCATGTCCAGGCGATGGCGGACGTCGGGATCGACGCGATCCTCGTTGGCGAGTCGCTGATCATTCAGGAAGATCGCGCGGAGGCGGTGCGGGCGCTGACTGGCGTGAAGAAGCGTCGCCGTGGTTGACTCTCGACAACAGTGGATCAAGATTTGCGGCATTCAGGATAGCTGTTCGGCGCGAGCGGCGATGGAAGCGGGCGCCAGTGCGCTCGGCTTCATGCTCGCGGATTCGCGTCGAAAGATCGAACCACATTCGATCGTCAACATCCTGTCGGCCCTGCCGTCCGCTCGACCGTCGGCCGTCGGTGTCGTCGTCAACGAATCGCCTGGCGCGATCGACGAGATCGTACGACTGTCGGGTATCGACATCGTGCAGCTGTCGGGTGACGAATCTCCCGAAATTCTCGGCGAGATCAAATACCCGGTCTGGAAGGCGCTGCGGTTCCCGGCCGGTACGACACTGGAAGCCGCGAGCCGCATCGTGGAATCCTGGTTGAGTCCTCAACGGCCCGTCGCCGCGATCCTGATCGATGCCGCCGTGCCCGGCAGGTACGGCGGTTCGGGGCACAAGGCGAATTGGGAACTGGCCACTCACCTTGCCAGGAAGTACCCCGTCATCCTCGCTGGCGGCTTGAGTCCGGAGAACGTCGCCGAAGCGATCGGGACGGTTCGGCCATTGGGCGTGGACGTAAGCAGCGGCGTGGAGGTTCACGGTTCGAAGGACGCCGTGCGCATCCAGGATTTTGTCGACGCCAGCCGGGAGGCATTCGCCCAGACCGGATAACGTGACATCGCCGCTCTACAGGCAGCCTACCGGGTAGTGCGCGCCAAAAGGGCGGCTACTACCCGGTAGGCTGCAACGAAACTCCCATCAATCGTCGAGAAATAACGGGGCCGATTGCGGGGCATCGCCAAAACCGCAGACCCAGTTCAATGTCTTGAGGCGGAGTTCCGCCTCGTGGGCGAGCTGATCCAGTTCATCCGCGCTGAGTTCGCCAAACGGCGTGCCGTCCTCAATGATGAAATCCCCCCCATCGGTCGTGATCAGCCCCTGATCCGGGAGTTCGGCAATTGTTTCCCTGAGCGCCTCCCGATCGACCTCGGTCGTCTCTTCGTCCTCGAAGAGCGTGCATCGCCAGACGACTAGTTCCCACCGCTCCCGTTCGGTTGCGAGCGCCTCATCGGTCCGCACCCGGATCGCCTTGACGACGTTGCGGACCGGCGTCCAGGGACCCGGCGCCCAGTCCAGAACCAGTTGCTCGGCGCCGCCATCGGTCGCGAGGGGGAGAGACGGGAACGTCACGACATGGATTGCCCAGCCGATCGTGGAGGCCACGATCAGGGCATCGTCGCAGTGTTCCGCCTGGCTATCGGTCAGGTTCCCGATCGGCGCCGCGAGGATTGGAGTGTCGTCCGCCGCCAGCCAGGCTGTCAACTCGAGTTTCGCCCAGGCATCCAGCTCGAACCGGTCGGTTTCGTGCTCGAACACATGAGCCTCCTCATCGTTCTCAATCAGGCCACGTCGACCGAGCGTAACGTGAGCAACGAGCTGGCCGGCGAGTTCAATGGGTGGCCAGGGGCGAATGTCGATGTAGTCATCGTCGCGGTCGTTCACATAATGCTCCGGTTTTGCTTGCCGTACTGGCCGATCGGGTATCCGCGCCACGGTCCACGCCTCTGAATTGCGATTATCATTGTGCCTGTTGAGTAAGGAACTTGGCCCCGAACCGTAGGCGCACCAGTTGCGCTGGAGTGCCATTTCCACAATCGCGAAGTCCGCAACGTCAGGAGAATGTCCATGTCTGAGGATAACAAGAAACCTACTCTTACTACCCGCCAGGGCCATCCGGTCCACAACAACCAGGATATGCGGACGGTCGGCAATCGTGGCCCTGGAACCCTGGAGAATTACCAGTTCCTAGAAAAAATCAGTCACTTCGACCGTGAGCGAATCCCCGAGCGGGTGGTTCACGCACGGGGCTTCGTGGCTCACGGCGATTTCGAGGCGTATGGCACCATCGGCGACGAACCCGCCAGCACCTTCACCCGGGCGAAACTCTTCCAGGAGAAGGGCAAGAAAACGCCCCTGAGCATCCGCTTCTCCACGGTCGCGGGCGGACGCGATTCCTCCGAAGTTGCCCGTGATCCGCGCGGATTCGCCGTGAAGCTGCGGACCGAAGATGGCAACTGGGACCTGGTTGGCAACAACCTGCCGGTTTTCTTCATCCGCGACGCGATCAAGTTTCCGGATTTCATCCATTCCCAAAAACCCGACCCGGTCAACAACAACCGCCAGGATCCGAACCGGGTCTTCGACTTCATCGCCGCTACCCCGGAGGCGATGCACATGGTGACGTGGGTCTTCTCGCCTCGCGGGATTCCGGCCAGCTACCGGCAGCAGGACGGATTCGGCGTCAACACCTACCGGATGGTCAACGCCGCCGGTGAAGGCGTGCTGGTCAAGTACCACTGGAAGAGCCAACAGGGCATCGAGTCGCTGTCCCAGGAACAGGCCGAAGCGGTTCAGGCGAAGGAACTCGGCAGCCACAGTAAGGACCTGTTCGAGGCAATCGAAGCCGGCAACTACCCGAGGTGGGAACTCAATGTCCAGATCATGAGCGACGACGAGCATCCCGAACTCGATTTCGATCCCCTTGACGATACCAAGACCTGGCCCGAAGACGAGTTCCCGCTGCGGCCGGTCGGCATGATGACGCTCAATCGCAACGTCGACAACTTCTTCGCCGAGGCCGAGCAAATCGCCTTCGGCACCGGCGTCCTCGTCGATGGCCTCGATTTTTCCGATGACAAGATGCTGGTGGGACGAACCTTCTCGTACAGCGACACCCAGCGCCATCGGGTGGGACCGAACTATCTCCAGTTGCCAGTCAACCGTCCGGTGGTCGATGTCGCCACCAACCAGGCCGACGGCCAGATGGCGTATGGCGTCGATAACCGGGGCACGTTGCCAACCGTCAACTACGAACCATCCGTGCGTGCCGGACTCTCCGAGGCCGACGAGTCGTACACGGACTACCGGCCGCACATCGAGGGCCAACTGATCAAGGCGCCGATCGACCGCACCAACAACTTCCAGCAGGCGGGCGAACGGTACCGATCCATCGAGCAGTGGGAGCGGGATGACCTGGTACTGAATCTGGTCGGAGCGCTCGGTCAATGCGAGCGAGTGGTTCAGGTTCGAATGGTCGAGCACATCGTACGGTGCGACGAGGAGTTCGGACGACGGGTGGCCGAAGGCATCGGCATCGCAGTTCCCCGGGCGTCCGAAATGGCGGCTGCCGGCGACGACTGAACGATCTCCGCTATGTTCCTTTAGGGTTCCAAACCGGATGTCATTCCGACGAACGAGCACCTGTGTTGGATGTCAAGCGGCAAGCGGTCGCGGCTGCCAGCATTCGTCGTGCATCACCATCGCGTTGAGGATCGTGAACAGCTTGTGCAGGCAGGCAATCGTCACCACCTTTTCCGGTTGGCGGTCGGCCCGCAGCCGTTCGGCATAGCGGGTGATGACCGGGTTGTGCGAGATAGCCGTGACCGTCGGCATCCAGAGGCCGGAGCGGACCGCGCGCCGGCCACCGGTGATGTGGCCGGTGCCGGCG
>JACCYX010000380.1 GCA_013696265.1 Chloroflexia bacterium | reverse complement strand
TCGCCCGGCGGGACGAGACCGGGATGATCGCGGTGACGCTCGATGGCGTCGCGCCCGGCGACTGGTACAACGACAACGCCACGCTGCTGGACTACGGGTTCGACCAGCAGGAGGCGCTTCAGGCATCGGGAAGTACGTTCGAAGGCGACGTGGCATCGTTCGTCGATCCAGCGGCCGCGAGCATCGCGAGGTCCGTGCAACCGTCAACGGCATTCAACCCGGCAGTAGCGGTCACTGACGCCGAACCGATCGCTCAGGACCAAGCGGTCGCCGCGCAGGTGGACGAGCCCGAGTCGGTGACCGACTCGAGTCCGGATCGAATCGCCGAGGGCAGCCTCTGGGTCGCGGCAGCGGCCGCTGTCGGGCTCCTTGGGTATCGCGGCCTGCTCTCGTTCCGCGGCACCAGGCGCCGTCGCCGCGCCGCGCGGAAAGCCACGGCGGTGGCGTCGTCAGCAGACGACACCGCGACGAGTTGACAGCACGCCGCCCGGTTCTTATGCTGGAGCCGTAATCGAATACCCCATGCGTTGAGCAGGACACGTCGCCCGATCGGGCGCGACAGCGAATCCGGGTCAGGTGCAAGCCGGACCGTCGCCAGTCGGTTGCGATACCCCCTGTGAGCAGGACCTCGAACCGCTTCATGCCATGTAGAGCGTCCCGGTTTGCCACCGATACCCGGCCGAATGGAGCGAACATCGCTGGACCTCTCCCGGCGGTGATCGAAACAAGGGTGGAACCACGCCGGCCCGGCGTCCCTTCGGGACAGCCGGGCCACTTTGCGTTCGCCAGACTATCCGGGAGGACACCATGTCAACTGACATCGCCGAAATCGAGAATATGGACATCGCGGTCGAGGCGGGCGACACCCGCGCCTACGAGTTGGCCCGCATGCGCCACTCGGCGGCGCACCTCATGGCCGAGGCCGTTCAGGAAATGTTCCCGGACGCGAAGTTCGGGATCGGCCCCGCGATCGAAAACGGGTTCTACTACGACTTCGAGCTACCGCGACCGCTCACGCCGGACGATCTCAAGCAGATCGAACAACGCATGCGGTCCCACAAGAAGAAGAACGAGATTTTCGAGCGAACGGAGATCTCGCGGGAAGAGGCGCTCGACATTTTCGGCGACAACCCGTACAAGGTCGAGTTGATCGAAGGCTTCCCGGACGGCGAGACGATCTCGACGTACCAGCAGGGCGCGTTCCTCGATCTCTGCCGGGGACCACACGTCGCCAGCACGCGGGAGATCGGTCCGTTCAAGCTGCAATCGATCGCCGGAGCCTACTGGCGCGGCGACGAAAAACGTCCCATGCTCCAGCGCATCTACGGCACGGCCTGGCCGACGCAGGAGGAACTCGACGCCTACCTGCACATGCTGGAGGAAGCGCAAAAGCGCGATCACCGGCGGCTGGGGAAAGATCTTGATCTCTTCTCGGTGTCTGAAGAGATCGGTCCTGGCTTGATTCTGTGGCACCCGAAGGGGGCGATGGTCCGCTACCTGGTCGAGCAGTTCGAGCACCAGGAACAATTCGCCCGAGGCTACGACCTCGTCTACACGCCCCACATCGCGTCGGAGAAGATCTACCAGATGTCGGGGCACCTGGAGACGTTCCAGGAGAATATGTACTCGCCGATGTCGATCGAGGAGGTCGATTATTACCTCAAGCCGATGAACTGCCCCGGTCACATCATGATTTACAAGAACTCGGTGCATTCGTACCGCGAGTTGCCGATCCGGCTGGCCGAACTCGGCACGGTCTACCGCTACGAACGGTCAGGCACACTGCACGGCATGCTCCGGGTGCGTGGCTTCACGCAGGACGACTCTCACATCTTCTGCACGCGCGACCAGGTGATCGAGGAAGTGGGCGGCGTGATCGACCTGGCGATCCACATGGCCGATGTCTTCGGCTACCGGTTCGAAACGTATCTCGCCACGAAACCGGACAAGGCGATCGGTAACGATGCCGTTTGGGATGAAGCGATCGACGCATTGAAACAGGCGCTCGACGCCCGGCACTTGCCCTACAAGCTGGACGAGGGCGAAGGTGCATTTTACGGTCCGAAGATCGATATCAAATGGATTGACGCTCTGAGCCGCGCCTGGACGGGCCCGACGATCCAGGTCGATTTCAACCTGCCGGAACGGTTCGATGTCAACTACATCGCTGAGGACGGCGGTCGTCACCGCATCGCCATGATCCACCGCACGCTGCTCGGTTCGATGGAGCGCTTCGTCGGCGGCCTGGTCGAGCACTACGGCGGCGCCTTCCCAGCCTGGCTCGCGCCCCAGCAGGCGGCGATCATCGCGATCACGGACGACCAGTACCCGTTCGCGGACAAGGTGCTGGAGCAATTGAAGGCGACAGGCATTCGCGCCGAGGTCGATCGCTCCGGAGCCAGGATGCAGGCCAAGATCCGGAACGCGCAGTTGCGGAAGGTTCCGTACATGCTGGTCATCGGCAAGCGGGAGGAAGAGGTTGGGGCCGTCGCGGTCCGCTTGCGCTCGGGCGAAGACCTCGGCGCGATGCCGGTC